>DASSPH010000029.1 GCA_035699745.1 Vicinamibacterales bacterium | reverse complement strand
CTGCGCGAGGTCCTCGTTGCGCCGCGTGAAGAATCGGTCGCACGCGTCGCGGAAGCGTTTCCACACCGCGCGCGTTTCGGGCCGCGGCACCGGCCCGGAGGCCTGCCACTCGGCCTGGAGCTTCTTCATCTCCTCCGCCGTCTTGATCCAGTCGGTCGAGTCGGCGAGCGCTTCCGCCCGCTCGCACAGCGCCAGCTTGATCTTCAGGTTGGCTTCGCGCTCCGCCGCCCGGCTGGCGAAGAACTCGCGCGCCTTCGCCTGGATCGGGTCGGCCGCCTGCCGGTAGCGGTGCCACAGCGTCTGCGCCTGGGCGCGCGGCGCTTCGGCGGCGGTTTTCCAGCGCTCCTGGATGTCGTGCAGCTCGCGCGCCGCCTTCTCCATGTCGTCCGGCTTCTCGAGGTCGTACTTCTTCCCGAGCGCCTCCGCCTGCGCGATCAGCTCTTCCTGCACGGCGGCATTGGCGAACCGCTTCCACTCGTCCATCTCGCGCAGCTCGTGGAGCTTCGGCGCCAGCGCGCCGAGCGCCGCCTTCAGCCGTTCGACCAGGTACTCGCGCTCGTGATGCGGCACCGCCAGCGGCGTCTCGATCGCCGCGCGCAGATCGCGCGCCGCCTTGTCGGCTTCCTTGAGGGTGAGATCCTCCGCTTCCGCCCGCTTGTGGACGCGCTCGATCAGCTGGTCGACGCGCTGCACCTGCTGGCGCAGGGCCTTCTCCGCCGCGAGCCGCTTCGCCTCCGCGCGTTCGCGGATCGTCGTCTCGGCGGCGGTGTAGCGCTGCTGCACCGCCTCGTCCAGCGACTCGCTCCTGCCGCGGAGCGCGGTCCACTCGCGCGAGACGGCATCCCACGCGTAGGCCGGACTGTCTTCCTGCGCGGCGAGCTGCTCCGCCTCGCGCGACAGCTCGTCGAGCCGCAGGTTCGTCTTCGCCGCCTCCTGCAGGTTCTCGTGCCGCGACGCCGCGCGGCGGCAGGCGTCCTCGAAGCGCGCCATGAAGGCGGCGTGCGCCGCCGCTTCCGGATCGGCGGGCAGCCCTTCCCATTCCGAGCGCGCCTGGGCGATCCGATCGAGGGCGTCGTCGCCGTGAATCGCCTCGATGCGCTCGCACATCTCGCTGCGCCGCAGCCGCGCCGCGTTCAGCTCTGCCTCCAGGCGCTCGCGTTCGGCGCGCTCCTGCGCCTCGCGTTCGAGCACCGCGCGCGACGCCGACGCCGCGCTCTGGAACCGGCCGCGCTCGGCGGCGCCGATCTCGTGAGTGGCCGTCTCGAGCAGCTGTGCCCACTCGGCCTCGGCCTCGCGCAGCTGATCCGCCGCCCCCGCCGTGGCGGTGGATGCCGCGAGCGCCTCGACGCGCGCGAGCGCGCCGGCGACGCGCTGCCGGTGTGCCTCGAGTGCCGCTTTTTCTGCCGCCGCCGCTTCGTCGATTGCCTGCACCATCGCCCTCGCGCGTTTCGCTACGGACTTGTTCTTCGCGCGTTCGGCGAGTCCGTCGAGGGTCTCGCGATCCGGCGAAGCCAGGCTCACGGCGCGCTCCAGCGCGCCGATGCCGGCGTCCTTGTGTTCGGTCTTCGCCGCGATGTTGAGCAGCTCCGCGGCATCCTCGATTCGGTCGCAGGCGAGCGCCGCGGTGCGCGGGTCCGCCGCGTGCCGCGCCACCGAGCTGAGCGACTTCACGTCGGTGAGCCGTCCGACGGCGGCGGTCCGCACGCTCTCCGCCGGCGACGTCTTCGCCACCGTGCCGATCTGTTTCGGATCGGTGAGCGCGGCGAGCGCGCGCGCCGCGGATGCCTCGTCGCTCCCGGCGGCAATCGCCGCCAGCCGCGCGAGCAGCTCCTCGCGCAGCCCCGCGTCCGCGTCGGCCGCGGCAAGGCCGGCCAGCACGTCGACGTCCTCGATCCGCGCCGCCGCCGCGCGTCTGACGCGCACCTCGGCGTCTTCCCGCGCGAGCGCGACCAGCGCCGCCGTGTCCTCGTCCGACGGTCCGAGCTCCGCCACGCCCGCGACGCGGATCTCAGGGTCGGCCGACTTGTGCTTGGGTTGGATCTTGAAGCGGTCGAGGAAAGACATGGGAGCCTTACTCAATCTGGAAATTTGGAAATCTGGAAATCTGGAAATCGCGGATTTCCAAGTTTCCAAATTTCCAGATTTCCAAATCGCAGCGTTACCTACTGTGATTCAGCCGTGAGCCAGTCGGCGATCTGCTCCCGGGTCCACACGTGGTCGTCGTTGAGATGGACCAGCATTGGCGCCAGGGGCAGCCGCTTCTTACATCCTTCGTGCGGGCACCGTTTCGTGACCTCGTCGAGGCAGCGGAACAGCCGCTCGAGATGATCAGGAATCAGCTTCCCGTGGTTCCTCGGCAGATGGTAAACGGCGTCGTAGACCGCGCCCAGCGCGCACGACCCGCCCTTGTCGTCGAAGTAGCTGCCGAAGCACTGCGGACCGCGCGTCGAACCGGCGCGAATGTACTCCGCCAGCTCGCGCTGCTCGCTCTGGAGTTCCGTTACCATCGTTGTCCTCCGGCGAAGAACATCAATTGTAGGCTAACATTCGATCCATTCGCTTGAATCGACGCGCACCAAACTTTTGGGCCGGCGGTTCGCCACCGGACACTCATTGTCCGGCCCCGGCCAGAGTCCGGCGCCGGCCGAATCAGATGCCTATCCTCTTCGCCCTGCTCGGTTTCCTTCTTCAGACGCCGCAGGCTGCCGATCCGTTGCAGCCCGCGCCGGGCAATCCCGTGGTCGTGATCGAGACCTCCGCGGGGTCCATCGTGGCCGAGCTATTCAAAGATCGCGCCCCCGTCTCCACGGAGAACTTCCTGCGGTACGCCCGGGACGGCCACTATGCCGGGACCATCTGGCACCGCGTAGTTTCGGGCTACGTAATCCAGGGCGGCGGCTACACGCCGGAGCTGGTCGAGCGGGCCACGCGCCCGCCCATCCAGAACGAGGCCACCAACGGCCTGGGCAACCGCCGCGGCACCCTGGCCATGGCGCGCCTCCGGGCGGCCCGCAGCGCCACCTCGCAGTTCTACATCAACGTGGCCGACAACGCCGCCCTCGACCACCGCGGCTTCGGGCCGGACGATTTCGGCTACGCCGTGTTCGGCCGCGTCCTCTCGGGCATGGACGTCGTCGACAGGATCGCCGGCGTGCCGACGACCTCGCGCGACGGCATGGAGAACGTGCCGGTCACGCCGGTGCTGATCAAGAGCGTGACGGAACGACGCGAATGAGCGGCCGTCCGCTCTTCATCATCTTTCTCACGATCCTCGTCAATCTGATTGGGTTCGGGATCATCATTCCGCTGCTCCCGTTCTACGCCGCGACGTTCGGCGCGTCGCCGCTGACGATTGGATTGCTGTTCGCGTCGTTCTCGATGGCGCAGCTGATCGCCTCGCCGCTGCTGGGGCACTGGTCCGATCGCTGGGGAAGGCGGCCGGTGCTGATCTTCAGCCTGATCGGCACCGTCGTCAGCTTCGTCCTGCTCGCGCTGGCGCAGGGGCTCGCGATGCTGTTCGTGGCGCGGATCGTGGACGGCCTGTCGGGCGGCAACATCACGACCGCGCGCGCCTACATCGGCGACATCACGACGGACGAGAACCGCGCGAAGGCGTTCGGCGTGCTCGGCGCGGCATTCGGCCTCGGCTTCATCATCGGCCCGGCGCTCGGCGGCCTGTTCGCGCACATCAGCTATGCGGCGCCGATCTGGGTGGCGGTGGTCATGAGCGTCCTCGCGACCCTGTTCGCCTGGTTCTGGCTGCCGGAGACCGTTCACCGCGTCGAGGCCGTCGCCGGCTCCCCCTGGCAGGCGCTGCGCGAGCTGGGCCGGCGTCCCGGTCTGCGCCGGCTGTTCGCGATCGACTTCCTCTACTGGGGTTCGTTCGCGGTCTACCAGACCACGTTCGCCTTGTTCGGGGCGCGGCGCTTCGGCTTCGACGCGACGCATACCGGATATCTGCTCGCCGCGTTCGGCTTTCTCGGCGTGATCGTTCAGCTGGCGACCGTCGGGCCGGTCGTCGGCCGCCTGGGCGAGCGGCGGACGCTGATTGTCGGGCTCGTGTTCGCAGCGATTGGCTGGGGTGGCAGCGCGCTGACATACTCGCTGCCGCTGTTCGTCGCCCTGCTGATCCCCGGCGCGATCGGGATCGGCCTGTGCAATCCGTCGCTGGTCTCGCTCGTCAGCGGCGCTGGCAGCAAGCACGAGCAGGGCCGCATCCAGGGGGCGGCCGGCGCGCTGGAGAGTCTCGGCCGCACGCTCGGGCCGATCTGGGGCAACGGCGCGCTGCAGTTCCTCGGCGAGGGAGCGGCGTACGGATCGGCCGCCCTCGTGCTGCTGGGAACGGCGCTGCTCGCCGGCGGCTACCCCCGCCCGACCGCGGAGAACAGGAGTACGCCGTGAACGACTCGACGGAGGATTTCGCCGCATTGTTCGAGGCCTCGATCAAGGCGAGGCGCTTCAGGGAAGGACAGACGCTGGAAGGGACCATCGTCGCCATCGGTCCCGAAGTGGCGTTCGTCGACGTCGGCGGCAAGGGAGAAGCGCAGATCGACGTCGACGAGCTGAAGGACGAGAACGGCGCGCTCGAGGCCGCCGTCGGCGATCGCATTCAGGCGGTCGTCGTATCCGCGGAGGGCGGGCTGCAGCTCTCACGCAGGCTGGCTCGCGGCGCGGCGACCGTGCGGCAGCTCGAGGACGCCTTCCGCGCCCGCCTGCCGGTCGAAGGCAAGGTCGAGCAGGAAGTGAAAGGCGGCTACGAGGTGCGGATCGCGCGGCAGCGCGCGTTCTGCCCGTTTTCCCAGATCGATACGGTGCGCACCGAGCCCGCCGCGCACATCGGCAGGATCTACGCCTTCCGCATCACCGAGTTCAAGGAGGGCGGCAGGAACCTGATCGTCTCCCGGCGCGCCGTGCTCGAGGAGGAGCAGAAGGCGCGTGCCGCCGAGATCCGCCAGTCGATCGTGCCCGGTGCGATCCTGACGGGCCGCGTCGCCTCCGTGCGCGAGTTCGGCGCGTTCGTCGAGCTCGGCGGCGGCGTCCAGGGGCTTCTGCACGTGTCGGAGATGGGATGGTCGCGCGTGACGGATCCTTCGCAGGTCGTGAAGGTGGGGGACGAGATCACCGTCAAGGTGCTGCGCGTCGATCCGGGCGAGAGCGAGAAGCAGAAGATCGCGCTCGGCCTCAAACAGTTGAGCGACGATCCGTGGTCGAAGGCGTCCGACACGTATGCCGCCGGACAGGTGCACGCCGCCACCGTCGAGCGCCACGAGAAGTTCGGGGTCTTCGTCTCGCTCGCTCCCGGCCTCACCGGTTTGATCCCGCTCGCGGAGACCGGTGTGCCAAAGACCGCCGACGTCGCGCGGGCGCTGCCGGCCGGCAGCACCGTCCAGGTGATGATCCAGGAAATCGATGCCGCGAACCATCGCCTGCGTCTCAGCATCAAGGCGGTCGACGCGGCCCGTGAGGCCGACCAAGTGCGCGAGTACTCCCAGCGGGCGGAGGCCGCGGCGCCGGAGTCGTTCGGATCATCGCTTGCCGACAAGCTGAAAGGTGCGCTCGGCCGCAGGCCGAACGAGTGACCGCTCGAGGCTGAGCTGAACTGATTTCGCGCGCTCGCGCGTCTTAACGTTCATGTCCCCGGCTCGCTCGCCGCTCTACCTGTCTCTCGCCGCCGCATTGAGCGCCGCATCCTGCGGATCGGAGAGGTCCGCCCCGACCGCGCCGGGCTCCACGGCGGCTCCGGTGATTGCGCGGCAGATCGTCGTGCTCGGCGACAGCCTGGCGGTGTCGCCATCGCGCTCGCAGAGCTTTCCGGCGGTCTTGCAGGGACGCCTCGACCGCACGCATCCGGGCTGGACGATCCGCAACGAGAGCGTCAGCGGCGACACCACCGCGGGCGGCGTCCGCCGACTCGACGCCGCGCTCACCGGCGAGACGCGGATCCTGATCCTCGAGCTCGGCGCGAACGACGGGCTGCGCGGCCTGGAGATCGCGGCGATCGAGCGCAATCTCGCCGCCATCATCGAGCGCGCGCACGCGCGCGGCATCCGCGTGCTGCTCTGCGGAATGGAGACGCCGCCGTTGAACGGCTGGAACTACTCGGTGGAGTTCCACCGCGTGTTCCCGCGCCTCGCCGCGCGCTACGCCGTTCCGCTGGTGCCGTTCCTGCTCGACGGGGTGGCGCTGAATCCTGAGTTGAACGGCGATGATGCGATCCATCCGAATGCCGCCGGCGCGCGGCTGATTGCCGACACGGTGTGGCCCTACCTCGAGCCGCTCCTCGCGACGGCGGCCGTGCGATGACAGCCGCGGTCTACGCCGCCGGCACGCACAGCCGGCCGAACTCGTAGCCGCGCTGCCGCAGCGCCGGCACCAGCTGACGCGTGGCCTCGACCGCGTAGCGGCGGTCCGCCCGGGGATCCACGTGATGCCCGTCGTGCATCACGATGATGTCGCCGTGCGACGCCCGCTTCGCCAGCCGCGCCGCCAGCCCGCTCGCCTCACGCGCCCGGAACCAGTTCCAGTCCCACAACCCCCAGCTCCAGCCGACCAGCCGGTGCTCGCTCAGGTCCAGTCCCTCGTACATCGAGCCGCTGCGCCAGCCGGCGTGGGGGCGGAAGAGGCGGCACGGGCGCGACCCGGCCAGCTGCTCGATGCGGTCGGCGTAGCCGGTCAACAGGGCGGCGAGATCCTCCGGCGTCTTCATCATCAGCGCCCGGCTGTTCGAGTGCAGCGCCACGGCGTGGCCGTCCTCGAACATCCGCCGCACGATCGGCGCGGTGGCGTCGGTCAGGTGTTCGTCGATCAGGAAGAAGGTCGCCGTCGCCTGGTGCTCGCGCAGCACGTCGAGCAGGGCCGGCGTCGCCGTCGGATTCGGCCCGTCGTCGAAGGTGAGATACACCGTGGCCGGCGTCCCGGGTCCCTTCGCGTCCCGCACGCGCCAGAGCGACTTGGACGGGGCGAACGCTTCGAGCAGGAAGGGGAACGGCGCGGTGTGCGCCAGGAACACGACGCCGACGCCGAGCGCGATGAGAAAGAACATCAGATCACCCCGTCACCGCTGCTGCAGTTCCCGCTCGAGCCTGGTCACCAGGTCGTCCAGCTGATCCACCACCGCGCGCACCGTGTCGGGCTGCGCCAGATCGACGCCGGCCCGGCGCAGCAGCTCCATGGGATAGTCGCTGCCGCCGGCGCGAAGCAGGTTGAGGAACCGATCGCGCGCCTCCGCCGCGGGCTTTCCTCCGGCGTGAATCTGCCTGGCGATCTGCGCCGCGGACGCGAAACAGGTCGCGTACTGATAAACGTAGTACGGCGAGTTGAAGAAATGCGGGATCCGCGACCAGGTGATCCCGGTGTAGGCGCTCAGATCCACCGCGTCGCCGTAGTAGTCCTTCAGCAGCTGCGTGTAGGTGGCGGTCAGGATCTCGGCGGTGATCGGCTGATCCTGCTCGGTGAGCCGATGCGCCCGCAGCTCGTAATCGGCGAACATCACCTGCGTGTAGAACGTCCCGGTGATGTTGTCGATGGCGTGCTGCAGCAGCACGATCCGCTCGGTCGGGTCGGTCGAGTGCGCCAGCATGTATTCCAGCAGCAGCGCCTCGCTCAGCGTCGACGGCACCTCGGCGACGAAGATCGTGTAGTCGGAGTAGATGAACGGCTGCGACTCGTGCGACAGGATGGTGTGCATCGAATGGCCCATCTCGTGCGCCGTCGTGAACACGTCGTCCATCGTGTCGGTGTAGTTCAGCAGCATGTACGGGTGCACGCCGTACACCGGGGCTGAATACGCGCCCGAACGCTTGCCCTCGTTCTCGTAGACGTCGATCCAGCGGCTGGCGAAGCCCTGCCGCATCAACGCCTGGTAATCGGGACCGAGCGGCGCCACCGCTTCGACGATCCAGTCGAGCACCTGGTCGTAGTCGTACTTCTTGTCGAAGCTCACCAGCGGGATCGAGAAGTCGTAGACGTGATACGACGGCACGCCGAGCGTGCGCCGGCGCAGCTGGTGATACCGGCGCAGCGGCGCCACACCGGCCCGCGTCGTCTCGATCAGGTTCTCGACGACCGAGGTGGGGATATTGTCGCCGTGCAGCGCCGCTTCGAGCGTGCTCGTGTAACCGCGCGCCCGCGCCTGGAACCAGTCGCGCTGGCACACCGCGTTGTAGAGCGATGCGTAGGTGTTGAGCGAGCCGTTGTAGGTCTCGTGCAGCGCCGTGAACGCCTTCTCGCGATCCGCCTGTTCGTGCCGGGTGGCGAGAATCGCGCGGTACTGTCCGTACGAGACGGTGACCTCCTCCCCGCTGGAGAGGGTGATCTTCGGAAACCTGGCGTCCGCCGTGGAGAGCGCCCAGTACGCGTCGTTCGGCGAGGCGGCGAGGCGGCTGGCGAGCGACATCAGACGCTCGCCGGCTTCGTCGAGGACGTGCTCCTGCTGACGGTAGAGATTCTCGATCGCGAAGCGATAGACCTTCAGATCCGCGTCGCGGTCCATCCACCCGCGGACGGTGTCGAGCGGGATCTGCAGCAGTTCGGGACTGAACCAGGACTCCGCCTGCTTCCAGCGGGCGAAGAGGATCTGCACCTGCTGCCGCCTCGCGTTGATCGTGTTGTCGCGCTGATCCTCGTCGTACTGCAGCGACGGGTAGTACCAGACGCGATAGGCGAGCTGGCCGAGCTCCTCGGACAGGCTGAACGCCTTGAGCAGCGCGGCCGGTCCGCCGGCGAGCGTTCCTTTGAGCTCGGCGTAGCGATCGATCCCCGCCTCGAGCTTCTTGTACGCCGCTTCCCACGCCTCCCAACTCTGGAAGATGTCGGACACGTTCCATTTGAAGCGGTCCGGGATCTCGGGGCGGTTGCGGCTGCGCGCCGGCGGCGCGGGGGGAACCATCGTCTGGGACATCAGTTGATTCTAGACCGCGGCGACGCCGCGGACGAATGCGGCGACGGCGTCGTAGATGCCGGCCAGAACGGCGTCCTGGCTGCGGCCTGCGATCTTGACCCGGACTTTGAACGAGTGGTCGCCGTCCTCGACCTCGTGGAGCGCGGCGCGGGGATTCAAGCCCGGCAATAACGCGGCAATCTCGGCTGAGGTTCCAAACTCGTCGCGCGTCCCCTGCACGAACAGCATCGGCTCGCGGATGGCAGGCAGATGTGCGTCGCGGCGCTGTTCGGGCCGGCCGGGCGGGTGCAGCGGGTAGCCCAGGTACACGAGCCCGGCGAGCCCGTCGAGCCCCTGCGCCGCAACCTGCGACGCGATGCGTCCGCCCATCGACTTGCCGCCGATGAAGAGCGGCAGCGCCGCGAACGCTTCGTGGCCGCGCGCCGCGGCGAACGCCTCGCGCCACGACGCCTCGAGCACCGGCGCCTTGTCCGGGACGCTGCGCCCCTTCGTCATGTACGGGAAGTCGAACGTCGCCACGGTGACGCCGCGGGCCGCCAGCGCGCGTGACGCTTCGACCATGAAGCGGCTTCGCTGCCCGGCGCCGGCGCCATGCGCCAGGACCAGTCCGGCTGCGGCGCGATCGCTGGAGTAGACTGACAGCACTTCGAGGAGACGCATGATGACACGCACGAGAGCGTTCGCGATAGTGCTCGGGTCCGCCGCCGCGGCGTTGGCCTCCGGCAGCGTGAAGCTCGCGGCGCAGCAGCTGCCGCGGCCGCCGCAGTCGGAGATCGACGTGAGCCGCTCCGGCGTCGATCTCGCGGCGCTCGATCGCGCCGTCAATCCATGCGACGACTTCTACAAGTTCGCCTGCGGCGGCTGGATGACGAAACACCCCGCGCCTCCCGATCAGCCGCGCTACGGACGGTTCGAAGAGCTGCAGAACCGCAACAACGAGATCCTCAGAGACATTCTCGAGAACGCGGCCAGGCCCGGGGCCGCGGCCGCCTCGGCCGAGATGCAGAAGGTGGGCGACTACTATGCGAGCTGCATGGCGGAAGCGGAGATCGAGAAGAAGGGAACCGCGCCGCTTGCTCCCGATCTCGCGCGCGTCGACGCCATCAAGACGAAGAACGACATTCCCGCGGTCGTCGGCCAGATGCACACCGTGGGCATGACCGGGTTCTTCGGGTTCGGATCCGCGCCCGACTTCAAGGACGCGAGCCAGTACATGCTGATTTACGGGCAGGGCGGACTGGGTCTTCCCGATCGCGACTACTACTTCAAGGAGGACGCGAATTCGGTGAAGCTGCGGGAGGCCTACCTCGGCCACGTCGCCAGGATGCTGGAGCTCGGAGGCGCGAGCGCGGCGTCCGCGGCGGCGGGCGCGAAGACGGTGATGCAGATCGAGACGACGCTCGCCAGGAGCGCGCTCGATCGGGTGGCGCAGCGCAACCCGTCGAACATCTACCACAAGATGTCGCGCGACGAGGTGAAGAAGCTGATGCCGAACTTCAACCTGTCGCAGTATCTGGAGCGGGCGGAAGCGCCGGCGGGAGACAGCGCGAACGTCACCGAGCCCGACTTCATGAAGGCCGTCGACGCGGTGATCGCCGCGACGTCCCTGGCCGACCTGAAGACGTACCTGCGCTGGCACGTCATCCACTCGAACGCGCACATGCTGCCGGCGCGCTTCGTCGACGAGAACTTCAACTTCTACAACAAGACGCTGACCGGCGCGCGGGAGCAGCGGCCGCGCTGGAAGCGCTGCGTCGACGCCGCCGACGCGGATCTCGGCGAGGCGCTCGGCAAGATCTACGTCGAGCGGACGTTCGGCGCCGATGGCAAGGCGCGGACGGTGGAGATGGTCGAGGCGATCGAAGCGGCGCTGGCCCGCGACATCGGCGAGATCACCTGGATGTCTCCCGAGACCAAGAAGGCGGCCGAAACGAAGCTGCGCGCCGTCGCCAACAAGATCGGCTACCCGGATCGCTGGCGCGACTACTCGTCCCTCCGCATCGTCCGGGGGGACGCCTACGGCAACTCACAGCGCGCCAACCTGTTCGGGTACCGGCGCCAGATGGCGAAGATCGGCAAGCCGGTCGACAAGACCGAGTGGCTGATGACGCCGCCGACCGTGAACGCCTACTACAACCCGCTCGAGAACAACATCAACTTCCCCGCCGGAATCCTGCAGCCGCCGTTCTTCAACAAGGCAGCGGATGACGCGGTGAACTACGGCGCGGCGGCGGCCGTCGTCGGCCACGAGCTGACGCACGGCTTCGACGACCAGGGACGCCGCTTCGACGCGCAGGGGAACCTGCGCGAATGGTGGACGCCCGCTGACGGCAAGGCGTTCGAAGAGCGCGCCGCCTGCTTCGACAAGCAGTACAGCGGCTACACCGCGGTCGGCGACGTGAAGCTGAACGGCAAGCTGACGCTCGGCGAGAACGTCGCCGACAACGGCGGTCTCCGCCTGGCATGGATGGCGCTGATGGAGCGGCTCAAGACCAGGCCGCTTGGCGAGGCGGACGGCTTCACCCCGCAGCAGCGTTTCTTCATCGGCTGGGCGCAGATGTGGTGCGAGAACAAGAGCCCGGAGATCGCGCGCCTGCACGCGCAGACGAACCCGCACTCCCCGGGCGAGTACCGGACCAACGGGGTCGTGGTGAACATGCCGGAATTCGCGAGCGCCTTCAGCTGCTCGGCGCCCGCGAAGATGGTCGCGAAAGAACCCGTCTGCCGGGTGTGGTAGTTGGGTCTCAGGCTTTAGACAGCAGCGAAGCGACTCACTTCTTCGCGGCGGCGATCTCCGAGTGGAACGTCGCCGTCCACTTCGTGCCCTTCTTCGTCCACAGCGTGGACGCGAGCGTCGGCGAGTCCACCGGCTGGTTCATGAAGGTGCCGGTGCCCGTCCAGGTGTAGTTCACGATCGCGTTGTTCGCGTCGATCCACTGGACCTGCGGATTGTCGATCTTCCAGCTCTTGATCTTGACCTGGTCGAAGACCTTGAGGAACTCCGCGATCGGCATGAAGCCGCTCTTGTCGACCGACATGGCGCCTGCCGCGACGAGGGAGGAGAACGTGGCCTTGTCTCCCTTCGCAACCGCTTCGTTGATCTTCTGCTCGTTGGCGATGAGCGTCTTCTCGAGTGCCGCCTTGTCCTGCGCGAACGACAACCCCGGAGTGAGTACGAGTAGCACGAGGGCCCGGATAGCGATCTTCATGCGTCCTCCTGAATACGACACCGGTTGTTGGTCTACTTCAGCAGCTCCTTCAGCTTCGCGTCGAATTGTGCGTACGGCAGCGCGCCGACGATCATCGGCCCGTCGATGCCGCCGGGCGTCGTGCGGCCGATCACGAACGTCGGCGTGCCGTCGATCCCCAGCTTCGCTCCTTCCTGCAGCTCCGCCTGGATCGCGGCGTCGTGCTTCGACGAGGCGGCGCACGCGGCGAACGCTTTCGGGTCGAGCTTCAGATCGCCCGCCGTCTTCGTCATGAAGTCGGGGGAGAGCACGTTGGCGTTGCGCACGAGCGTGAGGCGCATCTCCCAGAACTTCCCCTGCTCGCCGGCGCACCGCGCCGAGCGGGCGGCGGCCATCGCGTGCGGATGCAGCACGTCGATCGGGAAGTCCCGGCTGATATAGCGCAGCTTGCCGGTGTCGATCCAGTTCTTCCTGATCTCGTCGAACGCCGTCAGCGCGAACTGGCGGCAGTAGGGGCACTGCAGATCCGTGAACTCGACCATCGTCAACGGGGCGTCCGGCCTGCCGAGCGCGTAGCCCTGGAGGTTGCTGACCTTTCCGGTGGCCGGACGCGGCGGCGGCGTCTGCCTGATGACGCTCTCGAGGAGGGCGCGGATGGTCCGCAGCTCCTTGATGATCTCCTCGTTCTGCTGCTGGACGGACGGGGGGGACCCGCCGGGCGGTGTCGGGGGCAGCTGGGCCGCGGCCGGCCCTGCACAGAAGCCGGCCAGGACCAGCGTCGCCGGAAGTGTCTGGAATTTCATGGGCTAAGTCTACTCTGGACAATAAGCATCAACGCATATAGATTTATAGATGCAATGATCTCGTCGGCGGCACTCTTCCGCCTGCTGGGTGATGACGCGAGGCTGAGGATCCTGCGGCTGCTGGAAGCCGAGCGGCTGAACGTGTCGGAGTTGACCGCCATCCTCGGCATCGCGCAGTCCGGCGTGTCGAGGCACCTGGGTCTGCTGAAGGAAGCCGGGCTCGTGGAGGAGCGGAAGGAGGCCGGCTTCACGTTTTTCAGCCTGGCGCCGGCGCTGCAGTCCGGCGCGAACGGCTTCGGCCCGATCTGGCCGGTGCTCCGGGCGCATTTCGACGCCGTCGCGGGATCCCCGGAAGGGCGCGCGGACGCGGCGCGGCTCGAAGAAGTCCGGCGCGTGCGCAGGGAGAACTTCGACGAGCACGGTGCGGCCGACGAGCACCGGCAGATCGTTCCCGGCCGGAGCTGGGCGGCATGGGCCCGTGCGCTCGGGCATCTGCTGCCCGAGCTGGACGTGGCGGATCTCGGCTGCGGCGAAGGCTATCTGACGATCGAGGCGAGCCGCTTCGCGCGCCGCGTCATTGCCGTCGATCGTTCCGAGGCCGTGCTCGAGCGCGCGAAGTCGCTGGCGGCGGTCAAGCTGGCCCGCCGCAGTCCCGGCGAGCGCGGCGAGATCGAGTGGACGCGCGGCGAGATCGAGAACCTGCCGCTGGAAGACGAGAGCGTCGACGTCGCCCTGCTCTCGCAGGCGCTGCACCACGCCGAGGATCCGGACGCGGCGCTGCGCGAGGCGGTGCGCATCCTGCGTTCCGGCGGGCGCGTGCTGCTGCTGGAGCTGCGGCGCCACGAGGAAGCCTGGGTCCGCGAGCGCCTCGGCGACAAGTGGCTCGGCTTCGAAGACGACGAGCTGCGCGCGATGCTGGAACGCGCCGGACTCTCGGGCGTGAAGATTACCGTCGGTGCGCGCCGTGCGCGCGACCCGTTTACCGTGCTGATCGCGAGCGGCGTGAAAGCCGCCGCAAGTTCCTAGAGGACCTCCCACGATGCCCCTGAACGACCCTCGACCCTCGGCCCTCGGCCCTCGACCCGCGGCCTGGAGCGCACTCGACCAGGCGCTCCGCGGGCGCATTCTCGTGCTCGACGGCGCCATGGGCACCATGATCCAGCGCTACAAGCTCACCGAGGCGGACTTCCGCGGCGAGCGGTTCAGGAGCCATCCCAAGGACCTGCAGGGGAACAACGACCTGCTGATCCTCACGCGCCCGGACGTGATCAGCGAGATCCACCGGCAGTACCTGGAGGCGGGGGCCGACATCATCGAGACGAACACGTTCAGCAGCACCTCGGTGGTGCAGGCGGACTACAACCTCGAGGCGCTCGCCTACGAGCTGAATCTCGAAGGCGCCAGGCTGGCGCGGGCGGCCTGCGACGCATGCACGGCGACGACGCCGGATCGTCCCAGGTTCGTCGCCGGGTCGATCGGTCCGGCCAACCGCACCCTGTCGATCTCGCCGGAGGTCAACGATCCGGCGTTCCGGGCACTGACGTTCGATCAGCTCAGGGACGCCTACGCCGAACAGGTTCGCGGGCTGATCGACGGCGGTTCCGATGTCCTGCTGCTCGAGACGATCTTCGACACGCTGAACGCCAAGGCGGGGATCGCGGCCATCGAGCAGGTGTTCGCCGAGAAGGGGGTGCGCCTGCCGCTGATGATCTCGTTCACCATCACCGACAAGAGCGGCCGCACGCTGTCGGGGCAGACGCTCGAAGCGTTCTACATTTCGGTGCGGCACGCGAAGCCGTTCAGCATCGGCATCAACTGCGCGCTCGGCGCGCGCGACATGCGTCCGTACCTTGCCGATCTCGCCGCGATCGCCGAGTGCTACGTCAGCAGCTACCCCAACGCCGGGCTGCCCAATGCCTTCGGCGCCTACGAGGAGCTGCCGGCCGAGACCGCCGAACTGGTGAAGGACTTCGCCACCAGCGGGTTCGTCAACATCGTGGGCGGATGCTGCGGCACGACGCCCGATCACATTCACGGCATCGCGCAAGCCGTCGCCGGAATCGCGCCGCGGCCGCTGCCGGCTTCCGGCTCCCAGCCCTTCACGGTGCTGTCCGGCCTCGAGCCGCTGACGATCAGGCCCGACTCCAACTTCCAGATGATTGGCGAGCGCACGAACGTCACCGGTTCGGCGAGATTCGCGCGGCTGATCAAAGCCGGCAACTGGGCGGAAGCGGCGCAGGTCGCCGCCGAACAGGTGCGCGGCGGCGCCAACATCATCGACGTCAACATGGACGAAGGCATGCTCGATTCCGAGCGCGCCATGACGACGTTCCTGAACTACATCGCCACCGAGCCCGAGATCGCCCGCGTGCCGATCATGGTCGACAGCTCCAAGTGGTCGGTGCTCGAGGCCGGCCTCAAGTGCGTGCAGGGCAAGGGAGTGGTCAACTCGATCAGCCTGAAGGAAGGGGAGGCGGACTTCCTCGCCAAGGCGCGCGCGATTCAGCGCTACGGCGCGGCCGTGGTGGTGATGGCCTTCGACGAGACCGGCCAGGCCGACACCGTCGACCGCAAGGTCGCGATCTGCGAGCGCGCCTACAAGCTGCTCACCGAGCAGGCGGGCTACGACCCGTCCGACATCATCTTCGACCCGAACATCCTGGCCATCGCCACCGGCCTCGAGGAGCACAACGACTACGCGGTGAACTACATCGAGGCGACGCGCATCATCAAGCAGCGCTGCCCCGGCGTGAAGATCAGCGGCGGGGTCAGCAATCTCTCGTTCTCCTTCCGCGGCAACGACACAGTGCGCGAGGCGATGCACTCCGCGTTCCTCTTCCACGCCATCACGGCCGGCATGGACATGGGCATCGTCAATGCCGGGCAGCTCGTCGTCTACGAAGACATCCCGAAGGATCTGCTCGAGCACGTCGAGGACGTGATCTTCAACCGCCGTCCCGATGCCACCGAGCGGCTGGTGCAGTTCGCCGACACCGTGAAGGGCAGCGGCAGGAAGAAGGAAGCGGATCTCGAGTGGCGCAGCCGGACGGTCGAGGAACGGCTCGCCTACGCGCTCGTCCACGGTGCCGTCGACTTCATCGATCAGGACACCGAGGAAGCGCGCCAGAAGTACCCGCGCCCGCTCGACATCATCGAGGGGCCGCTGATGGACGGCATGAAGATCGTCGGCGACCTGTTCGGCTCCGGCAAGATGTTCCTGCCGCAGGTCGTCAAGAGCGCCCGGGCGATGAAGAAGGCGGTCGCCTATCTCGAGCCGTTCATGGAAAAGGAGAAGGCGGCGCGCCTCGCCGCGGATCCCTCCGCCGGCGGCGCCCAGGGACGCATCGTCATGGCCACGGTCAAGGGGGACGTCCACGACATCGGCAAGAACATCGTCGGCGTCGTGCTCGGCTGCAACAACTACGAGGTCATCGACCTCGGAGTGATGGTGCCGGCCGCGAAGATCCTCGACACCGCCCTCGAGCGCGGCGCCAACATGATCGGCCTGAGCGGGCTGATCACGCCGTCGCTGGACGAGATGGTGACGGTGGCGCGCGAGATGGAGCGGCGCAAGCTGACGCTGCCGCTGCTCATCGGCGGCGCCACGACCAGCCGACAGCATACCGCGGTGAAGATTGCGCCCGAATACTCGCAGCCGACGGTGCACGTGCTCGACGCGTCGCGCGTCGTCGACGTCGTCTCCGCGTTCATCAACGACGAGCGCCGCGGCGCCTTCGTGCAGAGCAACCGCGAAGCCCAGGAGGAGATCCGCGAGAAGTACAAGGCGCGCAGCGAGCGGCCGCTGCTCTCCTACGAGCAGGCGAAGAGCAACCGGCTGCAGTACAACTGGGACGATCACGTGACGGCGACGCCGGCGTTCGTCGGCCGCCGGTTCCTGGACGACGTGCCGCTGCAGGAGATTGCCCGGTACATCGACTGGACCTACTTCTTCTCCGCCTGGGAGCTGAAGGGGCGGTACCCGGCAATCCTCGAGCATCCGCAGTACGGCGAGGCGGCCCGCGAGCTCCATGCGAACGCGCAGGCGCTGCTCAAGAAGATCGTGGACGGCAAGTGGATCCGCGCCCGCGGCGTCTACGGCTTCTGGCCGGCGATCGCCGACGGCGACGACATCGTGCTCTACAAGGACGAGGATCGCCGCGAGGTCTACGCGCGCTTCCCGATGCTGCGGCAGCAGGAGCACCAGCCCGACCAGCGGCCGAATCTGTCGCTGGCCGACTTCGTGGCGCCGCGCGGCAGCGGCATCCCCGATTACCTCGGGCTGTTCGCCGTCACCGGCGGCATCGGCGCCGAGGAACTGGCGAAGCGCTTCGAGGCCGAGCACGACGACTACAGCGCGATCATGGTCAAGGCGCTCGCGGATCGTCTGGCGGAGGCGTTTGCGACCTATCTCCACGCGCGGGTGCGTGAGGACTGGGGTCACCCGGATCCGCAGACCATCGGGGCCGAGGACCTTCATCAGGAACGCCACCGCGGCATCCGGCCGGCGCCGGGCTACCCGGCGTGCCCGGATCACAGTCAGAAATTCGAGCTGTTCGCACTGCTCCAGGCCGAGCGGCAGGGGATGGGCCTGACCGAGCACGGCGCGATGACGCCGGCCGCCAGCGTCAGCGGGTTCTACTTCTCGCATCCGCAGGCCAGATACTTCAACGTGGGGCGCGTTGGACGGGACCAGATCGAGTCGTACGCCCGGCGGAGGGGCGTGGCCATTGAAGAGGTGGAGAAGTGGCTGTCCCCGAATCTGGGCTACGAAGTCGATCTCGGTGTCAAATGCTCCTAGGATCACTCCCGCACGGCCGCAAGCCCTTGTAGCGCTTGAGGTATCCTGTTCGGTGCCCAACCAAAGGGTGGCTTCGGCCGTCTGATTACAGGCCCGGAATACGCCGGAAATACAGGGCACTGTCATGAAGAAATCGTCCATTCTGATCGCCGCCGCCGCGGTCGCCGGCATTGCCGCGGCCGGCCTGTCGCTTCGCGCGCGCAGTCCGGAGCAGTCCGCCAGCGCCACGCCGGCGACGACGGTGGTGCGGAAGGGGGACTTCGTGCGCACCGTCCGCCTGGCGGGCACCGTCGAAGCCGTCCAGGCGACGGCGATCCAGGCGCCCCGCCTGTCGGGCCAGAACAACAATTCGCTGGTCATCATGCGGTTGATCAAGGCCGGCACCTCGGTGCACCCGGGGGATCCGCTGGTGGAGTTCGATCGCCAGGATCAGCTCCGCAACGCCTTGGACCGGCGCGCCGAGCTGAACGATCTGGATCAGCAGATCAAGAAGCGGACGGCGGAGGAAGTGGCGGCCCGCGCCAGCGACGAGAGCACGCTGAAGCAGGCGCAGAGCACCGTCGAGCGCACCCGCAACGAGCTGGTCAAGAACGACATGCTGCCGAAGATCCAGGCCGAGAAGAACAAGCTCGCCTTCGAGGAGGCGGAAGCCAGGCTGAAGCAGCTCCAGGAAACCTTCGAGTTGAAGCGGCGCGCCGCCGCCGCCGACATCCGGATCCTCGAGATCCGCCGCAATCGCGCCGAGACCAACATGAAGCAGGCGGAGTCGAACGCCGAGCGCATGCTGATCGCCTCGCCGCTGCCCGGCGTCGCGGTGGTGAAGACGACCTGGAAGAACGGCGGCAACATGGTCGAGTTCATGGAAGGGGACGAAGTGCGTCCCGGCCAGCCGGTGGTCGAAGTGGTCAATCCCGCGGTGATGCGCGTTCGCGCCCGCGTCAACCAGGCGGACATGAACGACCTGCGCGTCGGGCAGCCGGTGAGCGTCGGTCTCGACGCCTATCCCGAGCTCACGTTCCACGGCACCGTGGATCAAATCTCGCCCATCGGCCAGCAGTCGACGCTGTCGCCGAAGGTGCGCAACTTCATCGTGCTGGTCCTGGTGAAGGAAGCACATCCGAATCTGATGCCCGACCTGACGGCGTCGCTCGACGTCGAGCTGGATCGCGTGCGCGGCGCGCTGGTGGTGCCGCGCGACGCGGTGGTGCTCGAAGGGGAGCACGCGTTCGTGCGCGTGCAGCGCGGCGGCCGGTTCGATCGCCAGGACGTCACCCTCGGCCCGTTGAACACGCACGAGGCCGTCGTCGCCGGCGGCCTGCAGGAGGGCGTCACGGTCGCGCGCAACGCCGCCGCCCTGAAGTGAACCCATGAGAATCCGACCCAGCAGGCGGCTGCTCGCCGCGGCCGGCGCCGTCGTGGCGATTGCCGCCGCGGGCATTGCCATCAACGCCCGCAGCAGCGGCGCGATCCCCAACGTCACCACCGGGGAGGTGACGCGCGGCGACTTCGTCGATTACATCCAGATCCGCGGCGACATCCGGCCGGCGAAATCGATCCAGCTCGCGGCGCCGCTCGACGCCGGCGGCGAGCTGCAGATCGTCAAGCTGGTGAAGAACGGCGCCGCGGTGAAGAAGGGGGACGTGGTCGTCGAATTCGACGCGACGTCGCTCAATCAGCGCCTGATGGAGCGCCGCTCCGAGCTGAAGACGGCGGAAGGGGAAATCGAGCAGTCCCTGGCGCAGACCAAGATCACCGCCGAGCAGCGGCAGACCGAGATCCTCAAGGCCAAGTACGACGTCGAGCGCGCCAGGCTCGATCTCGGCAAGCGCGAGATCGTGTCGCGGCTCGAGTACGAGAACGCCAAGCTGGCGCTCGCCGACGCCGAACAGCGGTTGAAGGAGATCGAAGCCAAATCGCTCTCGACGGCGGCGGCGATCGAAGCGGAGCTCACCGGGCGGCGGCGCCGCCGCGACAAGGCGCTCGCGGACGTCGAGCGGACGCTGCGATCGATTGCCGCGCTGAAGCTCGTCGCCCCCGCCGACGGCACGGTCAACGTCCTGCCGAACCCGCGGTCCGGCGGACCGTTCGGCGGCGGCGGCGTGGAGTTCCGCGAAGGGGATCGCGCCTGGGCGGGCGCGGGCATCCTGGAGCTGCCGGACCTGTCGTCGATCCATCTCGAAGCCCGCCTCGACGAGTCCGATCGCGGCCGGCTGAAGGTGGGGCAGGCCGCGACGGTGAAGATCGAAGCCGTCCCCGGCAAGGAGTTCGCCGCGAAAGTCGATCTGATCTCGGTGCTGGCGCGGGTCGACTTCTCGTCGGGATGGCCGCCGGTCAGGAACTTCGATCTGGGCCTGGTCCTCGAAGAGCGCGATCCGCGCATCCGTCCCGGCATGACCGCCACGGCGCGCATCGCCGCCGACCGGATGCCGGACGCCACGCTGGTGCCGGCCGAAGCGATCTTCCAGAAGGACGGACGCCCGGTCGTCTACCGGCTGAACGGATCGAAGTTCGACGAGCAGTCGATCGAGATCGTGCGGCGGGGCCGCGAGCAGGCGGCGGTGAGCGCCGGCGTGCAGGCCGGCGACAAGCTCGCGATGCGGCGCCCCGAGCCGGAACTGATCCGGAGGAAGTCGTGATCCGGAAGCGGCGTGCGGTCTGGGCGCTCGGCGTGATCGTCATCGCGGCGATCGCCGCGACGTTCGCCACCGGCGCGCCGGTGCTTCCCGACCGCGGCACGATCGTGCCGACCGCGAAGGCGGTCCGCGGACCCCTGAAGCTGACGGTCTACGCCACCGGCGAGCTGCGCGCCGGGCGCACCGTCAACCTGATGGCGCCGCCGGCGGGCGGCATGCTCCGCATCGTCCGGCTGCTGCAGACCGGCACCGCGGTCAGGAAAGACGACGAGGTCATCGAGTTCGACGCCGCCGATCAGGAGTACGCGCTGCAGCAGGCGAAGACCGATCTCGCCGAGGCCGAGCAGCAGATCGTGAAGATGCGCGCCGACCAGGCGGTCACCGCCTCGCAGCAGGCGCTCGACATGCTGACGGCGCGCTACAACGTGCGCCGGGCCGAGCTCGACACCGCGGGCAACGAGTTCATCGGCGCGATCGAAGCGCAGAAGAACCTGCTCACGCTCGAAGAGTCGCGGCGCCGCCTGAAGCAGCTCGAGGACGACGCGGCGGCGAGGACGGCGACCAGCCAGGCGGCGCTCGCGGTGGTGCAGGAGCGGCGCAACAAGGCGCAGATGGCGATGGAGCGCGCCCAGGGGATCATCGACAACCTCATCGTCAAGGCGCCGTCGGACGGGGTCGTCTCGGTGAAGGAGAACCGCGACGGGCAGTTCTTCTTCTTCACCGGGATGATCCTGCCGCAATACCGCGAGGGGGATTCGACCTTCTCCGGCCGCAACATCGCCGACATCGTCGAGAGCGGGATGATGGAAGTGCGCGCCAAGGTCACCGAGACCGATCGCGACAACCTGCAGGCGGGCCAGCCGGCGACGGTGCAGATCGACGCGCTGCCCGGACGGACGTTTCCCGCCAGGGTCGGGCCGCTGAGCGGCAGCGCCTCGCGCGGCAACTTCTTCGAGACGAGCGCCGTGCGCCAGTTCGACATCACGCTGCAGTTCGACAAGCCGGATCCGGCGATGCGCGCCGGCTCCTCGCTGCGCGTCGTCATCGACGGCCGCGAGATCAAGGATGCGCTGCACGTGCCGCGTCAGGCGGTGTTCGAGAAGAACGGCAAGACCTTCGTGTTCCTGCAGGCCGGCGGCGACCGCTTCGAACGGCGCGACGTGAAAGTCGAGAACCGCACCGAGAGCCGCGCCGTGGTCAGCGGGCTGAACGAGGGGGACGTCATCGCCCTCGTCGATCCCGACGTGGCCACGCGCCGCGCCAGGGCGCCCTCGGGCCCCACCACCGGCATGGCGAAGTGATCTCGACGCGCACCCATCTCTGGTCCACCGACCTGCTGCCCGAGCTGCGGCTCGGCCTGGAGAACCTCCGCGCGCACAAGCTGCGCTCGCTGCTGACGATGCTGGGGATGATCTTCGGCGTCGCGGCGGTGGTGGCGATGCTGTCGATCGGCGCGGGCGCGCAGCAGGAGGTGATGGCGTTCATCGAACAGCTCGGCGTCCGCAACCTGATCGTCGAGGCGCGGGAAGCGCCCGACAACCAGGCGCTGCAGAAGGTCCGCAAGCTGTCGGCCGGCCTGTCGTTCCAGGACCTGCGCGTCATCCAGTCGAACATCGAGAACATCACCGCCGCGAGCGCGCGCAAACGCTTCACGCCCTCGAAGCTGATGCCCAAGCCGGTGGCCGGGGATTCGCCGGTGGTCTACGGCGTGTCGCCGTCCTACGCCACGATCGCGAGCCTGCAGGTTGCCTCGGGCCGCTTCTTCGACGAGACGGAAACGACGTCGGCGGCGCCGGTGGCGGTGCTCGGCGAAGCGGCGGCCGCGGCGCTGTTCGGCGCCGAGGATCCGATCGGCAAGTACGTGAAAGTGAACGATCAGTGGTTCCGCGTCGTCGGGGTGGCCGGGCCGCAGTTGACGGTGCAGTCGGACGTCGCCGGCATTCCGGCGCAGGATCGCAACAACATCATTTACGTGCCGCTCTACTCGTCGGTCTTCCGGCTCGAGGACGGCCAGAGCGCGCAGAAGGACGAGATCGACGGCATCTACCTGCAGATGGCGCAGGGCTCGGACATCACCGGGGCGGCGGCGATGATCCGCGGCATCCTCGACGTCGCCCATCGCGGCGCCGGCGACTTCACCATCGTCTCCCCGGCCGAGCTGCTCGCGGAGCAGCGCCGCACGCAGCGGATCTTCGAGATGGTCATGGTGGCCATCGCCTCGATCTCGCTGCTGGTGGGCGGCATCGGGATCATGAACATCATGCTGGCGAGCGTGCTGGAGCGGACGCGCGAGATCGGCGTGCGCCGGGCGATCGGCGCCCGGCAGCGCGACGTCGTCCGCCAGTTCCTGATCGAGACGACGATCATCTCGCTGACCGGCGGCGTCGCCGGCATCCTCACCGGGGTCGGCCTGTCGCAGCTCATCGGCATGCTCGCCGGCTGGTCGACGATCGTCACCACCAGCTCCATCGTGCTCGCGTTCGGCGTGTCGGTGGTGATCGGCATCGTCTTCGGCCTGTACCCTGCCGTCCGCGCGTCCCGCCTGGACCCGGTGAAGGCGCTGCACTACGAATAGATCTCCCGCGGTCCCATATAATTGGTAGGTTGTGCCCGTTCTGATCCTGCTGGCCGCGTTCGCCGCAGCTCTGCCGTTGCAGGCCGGGCGGAAGCCTGCAGGCCCGGTCCCCTTCCAGGCGCGGGTGAGCGTCGAGCAGATGACGGGGAAGCAGGCGGTGGTCGAGACGAGCGCGGGGACGTTCGTCATCGGCTTGCGGCCGGATCTGGCGCCCAATCATGTCGGGTACTTCATGAAACTGGCCGCTGAGGGGGCGTACGCGAACACGCTGTTTCACCGCGTCGTGAGAAACGGGATCGTGCAGGGCGGCGACCCGCTGTCGAAGGATCCCGCCAAGGCGTCGCGGTACGGCAGCGGCGGGCTCGGCGTGCTGAAGGCGGAGCACAGCGCCGAGCCGTTCACGCGCGGGGCGGTGGGCGCGGCGCTCCGGCCCAATCAACCGGACAGCGGCGGCGCGCAGTTCTTCGTCTGCGTGACCGATCAGCCGGCGCTGGCCGGCCAGTTCACGCTGTTCGGCCGCGTCAGCGACGGCATGGACGTGGTGGAGCGAATTTCCCAGCTGCCGGCGGACGCGAAGGGCGCGCCGCTGGAGCGGGTGGTCATCCGATCGGTGACCATCCGGGACACGCCGCCGCCGGAACCGCTGCCGTTTGCGAGCGATACCCCGGAACAGCTCGAGCGGCGCACCGCGGTGCTCGAGACGTCCCTGGGGAGCATCACCATCGGCTTCGACGCCCGCCAGGCGCCGGAGCACGTGCGCAACTTCCTGCAGCTGGCGCAGGCAGGTGTGTACGACGGCACCCCGTTTCACCGCGTCGTGCGCGGTTTCGTGGCGCAGACCGGCGCCCTGAACGACCGCGGCACGCCGCTCACCGAGAAGCAGCAGAAACTGGTGCACAACCTTCAGCCCGAGTTCAACGACACCAGGCACGTCAAAGGGATCGTGTCGATGGCTCGCGGCGACGACCCTGCCAGCGCCACCACGTCGTTCTTCATCGTTCTAGCGGACGCGCCCTCGCTCGACGGGAAGTACACCGTCTTCGGCCGCGTGATCGACGGCCTCGACGTCCTCGACAAGATCGCAGCCGCGCCCGTCAGTGGCGAGACTCCAACCACGCGCATCGACCTGCTGAAGGTCCGGATCGTGGGATAACGCAAGTTTTCACATGGCAGACACCAGACTCAAGATTGCCGTCTTCATCGATTTCGACAACATCGAAATCGGCGTCAAAAACACCCTCAACGCACAGTTCGACATCGGCGTCGTCCTCGAGGCGCTCAAGGAGCGCGGCGACGTCGTGTCCAAGACCGCCTATGGCGACTGGACCCGCGCCGGCGACTACAGCCGCTCGCTCACGCAGCATGCGACCAAGCTGGTCCAGCGCAATCTCACGCCCGGCGGCGACAAGAACGGCGCCGACATCAACCTCGCGCTCGACGCCCTCGAGATGGCGTTCACCCATCCGCACATCAGCGCCTACGTCATCGTCGGCGGTGACAGCGACTTCATCTCGCTGGTCGAGAAGCTGAAGCAGTACGACAAACAGATCTTCGTGGTCGGCGGCCGCTCGTTCACCAGCCAGGTGATGCAGCGCAACTGCCACGAGTTCATCGCCTACGAGAACCTGATCGGCGGGCGCGCGCGCGGCGAGCGCGGCGGGCGCGGGCCTGCCGGCCCGGCCGGCGCTCCGGCGTCGATCGAGCAGGTGGTGCCGCTCCTGCGCCGCGCCCTGAAGGTGCTGAGCGACCGCGAAGTCTCGCCGCAGCTCGGGCTGCTGAAGAGCACGATGCTCCAGCTCGACTCGACGTTCTCGGAGCGCACCTACGGTGCCAGCACGTTCCGCGATTTCGCCGAGAAGCTCGCCGCCGCCGGCGCGGTGACGCTGAAGGAGTCCGGGCGCAACATCCTGGTGGAGCTGAAGGACGAGGGACGCGGGGTCTCCGCGGCGGCCCCGGCGGCGGCACCCGTGGAGGAGCGGCAGCAGCCCGCGCCGCACGCCCACCAGCCGTCCGGCGCGCCGCGGGCCGCCGAAGCGGTGGCCGAAGTGCGCCGCCTGTTCCAGACCGCGCAGCAGCCGCCGCGCTGGCCGATGTACGTGCGCCAGGTGAAGCAGTACCTGAGAGGAGTGGACCCGTCGTTCGACGAGCGGAAGTTCGGGTTCCAGAGCCTCAACGATCTGCTGCGGGCGTGCCAGAAGGAAGGTCTCTTCCGGATGGAACGGGATCGCCAGGGCGTCATCCGCTTCTTCCAGGGGAACGTCATGAAGGAAGCGGAAGGGCGGGCGGTGGGAGCGATCGACGCCGCCGACATCGCCGCCGCCGAGCGCCTGGCGGCGCAGGCGGAAGCCGAACTGCTCGCCGCCGAGCAGCGCGAGGCGGAGATCGTGGACGGCGACGTCGTCCGCGAGAGCGCCGCGCCGGCGATTCTGGATGCCGAGGAGGCCCCCGCGGCCGAAACCCAGCCGGCCGAGGAGGAACAGTCGCCGGTCGAGGAGCGCCACGCGCCCCGCGGCACCCGGCGCCGCACCGCCGGCGGCCGGGCAGCCCGTACCAAGGAGCCGAAGCCGGCGAAGGAGCCGCGCGAAAAGAAGTCGGTCGCCAAGCCCCGCGGCGGACGCAAGAAGGTCGCGGTCGCGGCAGACGCTTAAACGGGTTCTCCGGGTTCTCCGGGTTCTACAGGTTCTTCGGGTTCAGGTTCTCCGGGTTCAGGTTCTTCGGGTGCGGGTTGGTCGAACTTCCCGTGAACCCGTAGAACCGACGTTGAACCCGGAGAACCCGTAGAACCCGAACCCGGAGAACTGCCGTAGAACCCGTAGAACCTGTAGAACCCGGAGAACCCGAAGAACCCGTAAGAACCCGTAAGAACCCGTAAGAACCCGCTGGGCGCGCACCTCGAAGTAGGATTCCGCCGTGGCCGCGTCCCTCGTCCCGGCGTTGATGACGGCGATCCTGCTGCAGACCTTCTCGTCGCGGACCATCGGCGTCCGCGTCGACGTGATGGTGACCGACGGCCGCGTCCCGGTCGCCGGTCTCAGCGCCGCCGACTTCGAGCTGCGCGACAACGGTGTCGTCCAGCCGGTTCATCTGATCGAATCCAGCGAGCCGATCAACGCCGTGCTCGCCTTCGACGTGAGCGCGAGCATCGACGGACGCCGCCACGCGGAGCTGCTGCGGGCGAGCGAGGCCTTCCTTGCCGGCCTCACTCGCGGCGATCGCGCGGCGCTCGTCACCTTCCGCCATGACGTCGCGCTGCGCCTCGCGCTCACCCCCGACCTGGATACCGTGCGTGCGGAACTCGCCGCCGTCAAGCCGGCCGGCGACACTTCCGTGCTCGACGGCGTGTTCGTCGCGCTCATGAGCACACAGGCCCAGCCCGGACGATCGCTCGTCGTTGTCTGCACGGACGGGTACGACACCTCGAGCTGGCTGACCGCCGATGCCGTCGTCGACGCCGCGAAGCGATCGAATGCGGTGATCTACGCCGTCTCCGCCGGCGATACCGTCTCCTCGGAGCTGGGGGATCTCGCCGACGCAACCGGCGGTCAGACGATTCGCGTCGCGTCGGGAGCGGAACTGGCGTCCGCCTTCCGCCGGATCCTGAGCGACTTCCGCAGCCGCTACGTGCTCGCCTTCACGCCGAATGGCGTCGACCCCGGCGGCCTGCATCGGCTCGACGTGCGCGTCAAGCGGCCCGGGCTGTCCGTCAAGGCTCGCCAGAGCTACATCGGGATCGGCCCTGGCAGGTAGGTGATATGCGACGCCGCGCGATCGCGCTCGTGACTCTGGCCATCGCGGCCGTGGCGCCCGCGCCGGCCGCCGCCTCGGATTTCCCTGCGTCGGGTGTGGCGGTGCTCGAGCGTTGGGCCGGCGCGGTCGGCAGTCACACCCCTGGCGTCCTCGATCAGGCGGCCGATCGAATAATGGCGTTCACCTACCACGAGCGTCAGCTGCTGGACGATCCGTTGCGGACCTTTCTGTCGATTCTGTCCGGACGCCGCTACGATCCGGACACCGAGTTGCAGAGGAAGGTCGACGCGCTCGCGCGAGCCTCGCTCGCCCGTCTTGGCTACGGCGGGTTTCTCAAGCGGGCGGTGCTCCTGCACAGCGACGTCGCGGTCGCGCGTGAGTCGATTCCGCCGTCGCCGCTGCCGTCGCTGCCGCCGGTCCCGGCATCGCAGTCGCCGCTCCTCTCGACCAGGCGCATGACGGTGAGCCGCGACGGCGAGGTGCTCGGACAGATCGAGTCGGACTGGAACTGGCCCTTCGTCCGGAGCCTCGTCGGCCGCATCCATGACGCCGCGCCGGCGGATCCGTTCGTCGGCGACTGGTATCACGCCACGCTGGCATTCCTGTTCGAGCGGAGAGTCTACGCGGAGGCCGCGGTGCATCTCGCGAACGCGGCGAAGCTGGTGCCGGACGATCCGCGCCTCTTGTTCGATCGCGCCGTGTACGCGGAGATTCAGGGCATGCCGACGAATCAGGTCCTGATGCGCAACGTCGATACGGTCGCGATTCGCCGCTGGCGCGAGAGCGGCCGTTTTCCCAGTTCCGCGAACGCCGCCACCCGCGCCGCCGCCGGCCTCGACATTCCGCCCAAAGCCGAGGCCGACGCGGAGGCGGAGCGCCTGTTCCGGCGCGCGCTCGCCGTCGACCCGCAGTACGCCGAGGCGCGGCTCCGGCTGGCGCGGGTGTTGATCGAGCGGCGACGCCATGACGAAGCGCTCGTTCACGCTCGCACGGCGCTGTCCGGGGCGCTCGCGGAGGATCTGGCGTTTCTCGCGCGGCTGTTCGCCGGCCGTGCCGAGCAGGCGCTCGGCCGCCTGCGCGAGGCGGCGAACGAGATCGACGAGGCGCTGCGCCTGTATCCGCAGGCGCAGTCCGCGCTGCTCGCGAAGAGCCAGGTCGCGCTGCTGCGCGGCGACGTCACCGGAGCGATCGCACCCATCGGGCTGCTGCCCCGCGACCCGTCGTCGGCCATCCCGAGCCTCGATCCCTGGCTCGACTATCGTCTCGCCACGGGACGCGAGTGGCAGCGGCTTTATCGCGCCTTGTACGCCGCCGCTCGTTAGTCGTCGAACGGAAGGCGCGGATCTTCCGGCTCGAACGGCGCGGACGGATCTTCCAGGTTGTGCACGCTGACGCCGAGCAGCCGGACCGGCCGGCTCGCCGCGTCGGTGCGTTCGAGGAGCTTCACCGCCCGCTGCGCGATGTCTTCGTCGTCGCGGGTGGCCGGCGATCGCGAGTGGCTGCGGGTGATCGTGGTGAAATCGGAATAGCGGACCTTGATCGTCACCGTCCGGCAGAGCAGCCCGTGCTCGACCAGCCACTCGGCCGCGTCTCGCGCCATGCCGTCGATCTCGGCGCGGATCTCGTTGATGTCGGTGAGATCCTGCGAGTAGGTGTTCTCGCTGCCGGATGATTTGGGCTCGTGGTGCGGCTCGACCTCGCGATCGTCGATGCCGTTGGCGAGCTGCCGCAGCCACTCACTCCAGCTCCCCACCGCGGCGCGCAGGACCTCGTCGTCGGCGGTGCGCACGTCGACCAGCCGTTCGATGCCGCGCTCGCGGAGACGCGCGGCGGTCACCGGTCCGACGCCCCACAGCGCGTCCACCGGCAGCGTCTGCAGGAAGCGCTCGACCCGTTCCGGCGCGATCACGGTGAGGCCGTCGGGCTTCTTCCAGGCAGAGGCGATCTTCGCCAGGAACTTGTTCGGCGCCACGCCGGCAGACGCGGTGAGGCCGGTCGCGTCGCGAATCGCCCGCTTGATCCGCAGCGCGACGTTGCGGCCCAGCGGTTCCCCCCACGCGTTCTCGGTGACGTCGAGATACGCCTCGTCGAGCGACATCGGCTCGACGAGCGGCGTCACCGAGCGGAAGATCTCGAACACCGCGTCAGAGGCGGCGCGATACTTCCGGAAGTCGGGCTTGACGATGATCAGGTGCGGGCAGAGACGCACCGCGCGCGCCATCGGGATCGCCGAGCGCACCCCGAACGTCCGCGCTTCGTAGCTGGCAGCGGCGACGACGCCGCGGCGGTGCGGGTCTCCGCCGACCGCGACCGGCTTGCCCCGCAGCTCGGGGCGGTCGCGCTGCTCGACGGACGCGTAGAACGCGTCCATGTCGACATGGAGAATGCGGCGCACCGCCATCGCTCGGGGTCGACGGCGCTACCGTCCGCCGCGGGCGCGGTACTCGGGGCTCTTGCGCAGCTCCCGCTCCACATCCGCCTGGGTCCAGCGCTGGCGGACGACTTTGTCGACGTAGCTGCCGGCGCCCGCGTCCGGCTCCCGCTTGAGCACGTTGAGATAGGCACGACGCACGATCTCGCGCGCCTTGTCCGCCATCAGCTTCTGGTACTCGGGACTGCGCCGCAGGGCGTCGCGCACCTGCGCCTCGGTCCACCCGTCATCGACAATGCGGGAGCGGTACAGCCGCAGGCCGGCTGAATCCGGCTCGCGCTCGAGGATGTCGTCGTACGCGCGGCGGACGATGCGATCGGGATCGCCGCCGCCGGAGCCGCCGGCATTGCGGCCGCGCACGTCGAGCGACGAAATGGCGTCGTTCCAGCCCTCGTTCCTGAGGTCGCGGACATCGCGCGTGAACCGGGTCGATCGCCCGTTGAAGCGGTAATCGCGATAGATCGTGACCTCCGCCCGGCCGAAGACGCGAAGCGAGGAGATCCGATCGCTCATCCCCTGCGGGATCGACGGCAGGTTCGCGCCCGCGTCGACACAGAAGTACTGACCGCCGAAGTTACGGTCCTCGTAGAAGCACGCGCCGTCGCGGGGCCGCCGGCCGTAACCCCATCGCTGCGCCTCCGCGGCCGAGGCAACCGCGAGCACGGCGGCGCAGGCGGCCACCGCGATTCTCGTGGACGTCATGCAGGCTCCTTTCCGTGGCAGGGAACGCAGCCATCGTATCACCGTGCCGATGGACTCCGTGTGCTCGCGTGCTCCGTGTAATCCGTGGCCTGATCCGTGCCATCCGCGGCCGGCAACGGTGTATCCTCCGCGTATGGACGCCGCGCGCGCCACGCTTGAAAGGCGCGACCGATGAAATCACTCTGTGCCGCAATCGTTCTCGCGCTCGCCGCCGGTCAGACGGCGTCGTATCGCGCGGAGCTCGACACGTACCGGCAGAAGCGTCTGGCGGAGCTGACGGCCCCCAACGGATGGCTGGCGGTTCAGGGACTGTTCTGGCTCCACGACGGCGCGAACAGCGCGGGCAGCGACCCGGCCTCGGAGATCAAGCTGCCGGCGCGTGCGCCGAAGCGCCTCGGGGTGTTCACCCTGGCGGCCGGTAAGGTGACCTTCGCGCCGGACCCCGCGGCCCACGTCGAGGTGGCGGGGAAACACGCCTCGGGACCGGTCGTGCTCGCCGGCGGCGAGTCGAACGCGGTCGTGAGCGCGCGCATCAGCCTGTTCGTCATCCGCCGCGGCGACCGCGTCGGACTGCGCATGCTCGATCCCGACAGCCCGGCCCGCAGGAGGTTCGCGGGCCTGCGCTATTTCCCGACCGACCCGGCGTATCGCCTGAAGGCGCGATTCACGCCGTACCAGGCGATGAAGACCGTTTCCGTGTTGAACGTGCTCGGTCAGCTCGTGCCGATGGAGAGTCCCGGCTACGTCGAGTTCACGCTGGAGGGACGCACCTGGCGGCTCGAGCCCGTGTACGAAACCTCCCGTCGGGAGGATCTGTTCTTCATCTTCAAGGATCTCACGAGCCGCACCGAGACCTACGAAGCCGGCCGCTACCTGCACGCCCCGCTGCCGAAGGACGGCTACGTCGACCTGGATTTCAACCGGGCCTACAACCCGCCCTGTGCGTTCACCGGCTTCGCCACCTGTCCGCTGCCGACGAAGGACAATCAGCTCGCGGTCGCGATTCGCGCCGGCGAGCTGCGCCATCACTGACGATGCGGTCGTTCAAATACACCATCCGGATCGAACGGTCGCCGGCACAGGTGTGGGCCTTCATGATGGATTTCACGAAGGCGCCGCGCTGGCACGACCACGTGCGCGAGGTGCGGATTCTGACCGAGGGGCCGCTCCGCGTCGGAACCGAGCTTCAGATCACGTTTGCGCTGCCCGGCCGCGTTCACACCACGCGCTGCGAGGTGTGTGCCTTCGAAACGGCGCGGCGGTTCGGGCTGCGCAGCGTGACGAAGAAGGCCACCGGCACGTTCGAATACCTGCTCGCGCCCGACCGCGGCGGGACGGTGGTCACGTTCACCTGCAATCTGCGCCCGAGCGGGGTGATGTGGCTGCTGCTGCCGCTGATGGTCCGCACCAACCGCGAGCGCTTCGCGGAGCACCTGCCAGGCCTCAAGCGGGAGGTCGAGCGCAGCGAATGACCGCGCCAGGCTAGAGCGCGAGCAGTTCCTTCTCGATGCCCTCGGCCATGGCGACGATGCCGCGGTAGCCGCGGCCGAGCGCCTTCTGTCCTGCCGTGTCGATCAGGTAGTGGCGGCGCCGGCGGCCGCCGCGCTGCGCGGTCGGATTGCCGGCATAGGAGGCGACCATCTTCTTCTGCTCGAGACGGGCGAGCGTCATGTAGACGGTGCCGCCCGACGCGTCGCGCCCGGTGCGTTCGCGGATCTCCCGCCGGATCGCGGCGCCGTACGCGCCATTGCCGAGGCGGACGAGCGCCAGCAGCACGAACTGTTCGAACTCGCCGACGATCGGCGCGAAAAAATCCGCGGGCCTGATTTGTCTCACATTGTTAACTATATCAACAGATTTTCCGCGATTTTCGCTTGCAGGCGCCCCGCCGCCCCGACCATAATCGCTTCTTTGCAAGGGGGGACTGCACGCATGGGATCCGCAGCTTCGGGCGACGCTATCCGCAACATCAACGAGTTCGGCATGTCGGTGAGGAACGCCACCGCGTTCAGCAACCGCAAGGCGACCGACGAGTTCGGCTCGCTCACGTTCAACGAGGAGGTCCAGCGCGCCCGGCTGCCGAAGGATGTGTTCCGCGGCCTGCGCCGCGCCGTCGCGCACGGCGAGTCGCTCGACCCGTCCCACGCCGACATCGTCGCCAGCGCGCTGAAGGACTGGGCGGTGGAGCACGGCGCCACCCACTACACGCACTGGTTCCAGCCGATGACCGGCATCACCGCCGAGAAGCACGACTCGTTTCTCAACCCCACTCCGGACGGCCGCGCCGTCGCGGAGTTCAGCGGCAAGGAGCTGGTGCGCGGGGAGCCGGACGCCTCGAGCTTTCCGTCGGGCGGGATGCGATCCACCTTCGAGGCCCGCGGCTACACCGCCTGGGATCCGACCAGCCCGCCGTGGCTGCTGGTCACGCCGCAGGGGGCGACGCTGGTCATCCCCACCGCGTTCGTGAGCTGGACCGGCGACGCCCTCGACAAGAAGACGCCGCTGCTGCGATCGCAGGAAGCCCTGTCGAAACAGGCGGTCCGCATCCTGAAGCTGTTCGGATCGAAGGCGCAGCGCGTCACGACGACCTGCGGCCCGGAGCAGGAATACTTCCTCATCGACCGGCAGTTCTATTTCAACCGCCCCGACTTGATCAACGCCGGCCGCACGCTGTTCGGCGCGCGTCCGCCGAAGGGCCAGGAGATGGAGGACCACTATTTCGGGTCGATTCCCGATCGCGTGCTGGCCTTCATGATGGAGGTCGAGCGTGAGCTGTACAAAGTCGGCGTGCCGATCAAGACCCGGCACAACGAAGTCGCGCCCAGCCAGTACGAAGTCGCGCCTATCTTCGAGAACGCCAACGTCGCCACCGACCATCAGATGATGACGATGGAGATGCTGCGGCGGGTGGCGCCGAAATACGGTCTGGCGTGCCTGATGCACGAAAAGCCGTTCGCCGGCGTCAACGGCTCGGGCAAGCATCTGAACTGGAGCATGAGCGACGAGCTGGGGAACAACCTCCTGAACCCCGGCGACACGCCGCACGACAACATCCAGTTCCTGGTGTTCTGCGCCGCGGTGCTGCGCGCGGTGAACAAGTTCGCCGGGCTGCTGCGCTTCTCGATCGCCAGCGCCGGCAACGATCACCGGCTCGGCGCCAACGAAGCGCCGCCGGCCATCATCTCGATCTTCCTCGGCGACATGCTGACCGACATCTTCCAGCAGATCGAGAAGGCCGGATCGGCGAAAACGACCAAGAGCGGCGGCATCATGGATATCGGCGTCAACGTGCTGCCCAAGCTGCCGCGCGACGCCGGCGACCGCAACCGGACCAGCCCGTTCGCCTTCACCGGCAACAAGTTCGAGTTCCGCGCGGTGTCGTCCAACCAGAGCATCGCGCTGCCGAACGTGTGCCTCAACGTCGCGGTGACGGAATCGCTGGACTACGTCGCGACGGAACTGGAGAAGGGGCTCAAGGAAGGCAAGAAGCTGCAGGCGGCGGTGAAGGCGCTGCTCACCAAAGTGATTCGCGAGAACAAGCGGATCATCTTCAACGGCAACGGCTACTCCGAGGAATGGCAGAAGGAAGCGGCCCGCCGCGGCCTGCTCAACCACCGCACCTCGGTCGACGCCTACGGCGAGGCGCTGAAGCCCGACGTCATCAAGGCGTTCGAGAAATACGGCGTGCTCAACGAGCGCGAGCTGCACGCGCGGCACGACGTCGCCGTCGAGCAGTACAACAAGACCATCAACATCGAAGCCCAGCTGATGGTGCTGATGGCGAATCGCTACATCCTGCCGGCCGCTTACAAGTACCAAGGCGAGATGGCGCAGTCGGTGGCGGCCGTGAAGGCCGCCGGGGCGGTGGCGAAAGAAACCCGCCGCGCCCTCGACGATCTCTGCCGCCTGACGGATGAGGCGAAGGTCAGGGTCGACAAGCTCCACGACCTGCTCGAGCACGAGGACAGCGAACCGCTCAAGCACGCCAAGTACTTCCGCGACAAGGTCATCCCGGCGATGGCGGCGCTGCGGGAGGTCGGGGACGCGCTCGAGACCATCGTCCCGCACGGCCACTGGCCGCTGCCCACCTACCGGGAGATGCTGTTCGTCAAGTAGCGGGCCAACGCAACGCCGGGCGCCTCCGTCCAAGTGGAGTGGACGGAGGTGTCCACGATGTTTCGCACCGCAGCTCTCGCCAGCGCCCTGGCCCTCGCCCTCGGCGCGCCCGCACAGAATCGTCCGGTCCAGCTCGAGGCCGCCGACTGCTCGCAAGTGAACACCACGTACGGCGACCTGGAGGTCGGCCGCTCGGTCCAGCACGTGCGCGTGCCCGTGACCGCGGGTGCGCTCGAAGTGCGCCCCGGCGCGAACGGCGGCGTGCGCATCGAGCGGGGGCCGGGAGGCGAATATGCGGTCACCGCCTGTGTCAGCGCCGGCGCCGCGACGCTCGCCGACGCGCAGGCGGCGGCAGACAGCGTGCGGCTCGACGTCGCGGGGAACCGCGTCCGCCTCTCCGGCGGGGAGGGGCGCGAGGTCCGCAACTGGAGCGTCCACTTGATCGTGCAGGCGCCGGACGGCGCCTCGGTCGACGCCGAGACGACGAACGGGCCGATTGGCGTGAGGGATCTCGCCGGCACCTTCACGCTGCGCGCGTCGAACGGTCCGATCTCGCTGGCGCGCGTCGACGGCGACGTGAGAGCACGCGCGGCCAACGGACCGGTCAGCGTCGAGGGCGGCCGCGGCACGTTCGACGTCGAGACCTCGAACGGTCCCGTCAGCGTGCGGCTCACCGGCCGGCGCTGGGACGGCAGCCTCACGGCGCGCGCCGGCAACGGTCCGCTCACCGTCACCGTTCCCGCCGACTATCAGACCGGCGTCGAGATCTCGTCGTCCTCGCACTCGCCCTGGAGCTGCCGGGCGGCGGCGTGCCGCGGCGGCGTGCGCGACTGGGACGAACGCGCGCGGATGCTGCGGCTCGGCGCCGAGCCGGTGACGGTGCATCTCTCGACGGTGAACGGGCCGGTCACGATCAACGAGCGCTAGACGGTCCGCACGGCGCGGCAGTCGAGGCGTTTTCACCCACCCGCGCCGTGTGGCTCAGCGATTGCAATTTCTGCCCGTCGGGTGAAACCGATGGGGTTGTCGCTGAAGCTCGACCATTTGCGCCGCTACCGCGATATCGCCGCGCTCCTGCTCAAGTACGGCCGGTCGGACCTCGTGTTCAGCACCGGCGCCGAACTGGCCGGCGATCTCGAGGAGATGGGACCCGCATTCGTCAAAGTCGGTCAACTGCTCTCCACCCGGTCCGATCTCCTCCCGCCCGACACCCTGCGCGGGCTGTCGCGCCTGCAGGACGCCGTCGAGCCGTTCGCCTACGAAGACGTCGAGCGCACCGTCAACGAGGAGCTCGGCGTCCGGCTCTCCAAGGCGTTCTCGCGTTTCGACCGCGCGCCGATTGCCGCCGCGTCGCTCGGCCAGGTGCATCGCGCCGCGCTGAGGGACGGGCGCGAGGTCGCCGTCAAGGTGCAGCGGCCGAACGTCCGCGAGCAGGTGCTGCGCGACATGGATTCGCTTCAGGACCTCGCCGGGTTCCTCGAGCACCATTCCGACCAGGCGCGCCGCGCCAGCCTGCTGCGCGTGGTGGAAGAACTGCGCCAGTCGGTGCTGCGCGAGCTCGACTACCGGATGGAAGCACAGAACATGGTCGAGATCGGCCGGAACCTCGCCCGCTTCCGGCGCATCGTCGTCCCGCAGCCGGTTCCCGATTATTCAGGCGCCCGCGTGCTGACGATGGACTACATCAGCGGACAGAAGATCACCGCCGTCAGTCCGCTGGTACTCGCCGAAGCGGGATCGCGGGATCTCGCCGAGGAGCTGTTCCGGGCGTACCTGCACCAGGTGATTCTCGACGGCATGTTCCACGCCGATCCCCACCCGGGCAACGTCCTGCTGACCGACGATCGCCGGCTGGCGCTGATCGACCTCGGGATGGCGAGCCGGCTCTCGCCGGACCTGCAGGAGAATCTGCTCAACTTCCTGCTTGCGGTTGCCGACGGGCGCACGGAGCAGGCGTCGGACCTCGCGCTCGAGATGGGCGAACGGCTGGACGGCTTCGACGAGCCGGCATTCCGCCGCCGGATCGCGGACGTGATCGTGCGCAGCCGCGACAGCAAGATCGGGGACACGCCGGCGGGCACGCTGATGCTCGCGGTTGCGCACGCGGCGGTGAGCTGCGGGGTGCGGCTGCCGAACGAGCTCACGCTTCTCGGCAAGACGCTGCTGAATCTCGATGAAGTCGGCCGCACGCTGGCTCCCGACTTCGACGTGCAGGAGTCGCTGCGCCGCAACGCCAACGAGCTGATGATGGAGCGGATGCGCCGCAGCGTCACGCCGGCGGCCGCGTTCTCGTCGCTGCTCGAGGCCAAGAGCTTCGCCGAGCGGCTGCCCGGCCGGATCAACCGCATCCTGGACGCGGTCGCGGACCAGCAGATGAAGGTCCGGGTGGAGCTGATCGACGAGGGGGCGGTGCTCGACGGCCTGCAGAAGGTCGCCAACCGGATCACGCTCGGCCTGATCCTCGCGGCCATGATCATCGGCGCCGCGATGCTGATGCGGGTCGAGACCAGCTTCCGCATCCTCGGCTATCCGGGACTGGCGATGCTGTTCTTCCTCGGCGCCGCGGTGGGCGGATCGCTGATGGTCGTGCAGATCCTCCGCAGCGATCAGCGAAGCTAGAAGGTCAGGCGCCCTTCCCCGACGAGCACGCTGCGCCCGCCCACGCGCACGCGGGTAATCGCCCCGCCGGCGGCCTCGATCGAGATGTGGATGCGGCTCGGCCGCTTCATCTTCACCCCCTGCAGGCTGATCGCGTGCGCCAGCTTTCCGCGATCGATCATCTGGTGCTTGTACAGGTAGCACCCGAGCGGCCCGCTCGCTCCGCCGGTCGCCGGGTCTTCGGCGATGCCGAAGCCGGGCGCCAGCATCCGGCTGTAGACGGCTTCGTCCGCCGCCGATCCCGTCCGGTCGGTGGTGAAGATGAAGAGCGGCAGCTCGTCTATCCCCGACGCCCGGCAGACTTCGCGGAACGCCGCGGGATCGACCGACACGCCGTCCACCGCCTTGCGCGTGCCGAGCGCGGCGAACAGGAACGGCACTCCGCACGACACCACCTGCGGCGCGGGCGCGGCGAGGTCCTGGAGAGACACGCCGAGCGCTCCGGCGAACGCCGCCCGGTCGCTCACCTCACCGCCGAACGCGGGATTCTTCTGGGTCATCCACGCGAAATCGAGCGCGTCCCCTTTCCACTCGAGCGAGACCGGCGTCGGGCCGACGCCGAGCCCGAAGACGAACTGCTGCTGACCGCGGCGGATCACGCCTTCGTGCGCCAGCGCGAAGGTGCTCCCGATGGTGGGATGGCCGGCCATCGGCAGCTCCTCGGCGGGCGTGAAGATGCGCATGCGGACGTCGGTGCCGGGCGTCTCGGACGGAAAGATGAACGTCGACTCCGAGAAGTTCATCTCCCGCGCGATCGCCTGCATCGTCCCGGTCGTCAGCCCCGCCGGCTGAGGAAACACGGCGAGCTGGTTGCCTTCGAGGGCGGTGTCGGTGAAGACGTCGTAGTGGAGGTAACGGAAGCTGCTCATGATCGTGGCGCCTGTGCGAGTCCGACGGAGACAACGGATAACAAAAACGGAGGAACGGAGGGAACGGAGGTGAACGGAGTCAGCACAGCCTACCCGGGACTCCCCCGACAAGCCCAAGCCAATTGGCGAAAGGACCTTCTGTGCAGAAGAGATCCCAAGTCCCTCCCGTTCCCCTCCGTTCCCCTCCGTTCCCCTCCGTTCCCTCCGTTCCTCCGTGTTGGGCTCCGTTCCCTCCGTCCACCTCCGTTGTCTCAGCGCCGCAAGCTGCTATCCTGACGCTCAGCACCCATGGCCAAACGCAAGAAATCCGGCGACGCGTCTCTCTTCGACGTCGTCGATCACGACAATACCCAGCCGCCCCCCGGCGACGAGCACGTTCCGCTCCACGAAGCGGCGCAGACGCGGTACCTGAACTACGCCCTCTCGGTGATCACCTCGCGTGCGCTGCCGGACGTGCGCGACGGGTTGAAGCCGGTGCAGCGCCGCATCCTCTACACGATGTGGCAGCAGAACCTCACCGCCGACGTGAAGCACCGCAAGTGCGCCAAGGTCGTCGGCGACGTGATGGGCAGCTACCATCCGCACGGCGACGTCGCGCTCTACGAGACGCTGGTGCGGATGACGCAGTCGTTCTCGCTGCGCTACCCGCTCATCGACGGCTCCGGCAACTTTGGATCGCTCGACGGCGACAGCGCCGCGGCCATGCGCTACACCGAGTGCCGGCTGGCGCGGGTCTCCGACGAGCTGCTGACCGAGATCGACCAGGCGACCGTCGCGTTCCGGCCGAACTACGACGGCACGAAGACCGAGCCGGTGGTCCTCCCGTCGCGGATTCCGAACCTCCTGATCAACGGCGCCACCGGCATCGCCGTCGGCATGGCCACCAACATTCCGCCGCACAACCTGTCGGAGGTGTGCACGGCGCTCGTCAAGCTGCTCGACAACCCGGACCTGAGCAGCGTGCAGCTCGCGCGCTACGTGAAAGGACCGGATTTTCCCACCGGCGGCGAGATGCTCAACTCCGCGGAGGAGCTCAAACAGATCTACAAGAGCGGCTCCGGCGCGATCCGGCTCCGCGGCACCTGGGAGAGCGGGCCGGAAACGCGCGGCGCCAGGACGGTCTACGTCACCAGCATTCCCTACACGGTCAACAAGGCCACGCTGGTCGAGCGGATCGGCGAGATCGCGGCCAGCCGCAAACTGCCGCCGCTGCTCGACGTCAAGGATCTGTCCACCGACGACGTGCGGATCGCGCTGGAATTGAAGAAGGACGCCGACGAGAAGATGGTGATGGCGTACCTCTTCAAGCACACGCCGCTGCAGACCAACTTCCCGGTGAATCTCACCTGCCTGGTGCCGACGGAAGGCAATCCGGAAGTCGGACGGCCCGAGCGCCTGGATCTGCACCAGATGCTCTTCTACTTCCTCCATTTCCGCCTGGAAGTGGTGACGCGCCGGCTGGAGCACGAGCTCGAGGCGCTCAGGAAGCGGATTCACATCCTCGAAGGCTTCGAGCAGGTCTTCGACGCGCTCGACGAGATCCTGAAGATCGTCCGCCGCTCGGAGGGCAAGGCGGATGCGGCGCAGGCGATCATGAAGCGCTTCAGTCTCGACGCCGAGCAGACGGACGCGATCCTCGAGCTGAAGATCTACCGCCTCGCCAGGCTGGAGATCCTCGTCATCCGCAAGGAGCTGGAAGAGAAGCGCCGGCGCGCGCGGCAGATCAACACGCTGCTCAAGAGCGAGGAGAGCCGCTGGGACATCGTCAAGATCGAGATCGAGGAGATTCAGAAGAAGTACGGCGACCCGCGGCGCACCCGCATCTCGAGCGATGAAGGGGAAGCCGAGTACACGGCTGAAGACTTCATCGTCGAGGAGGACAACGTCGTCATCGTCTCGCGCGACGGGTGGATCAAGCGGCAGAAGGAAGTGAAGGACGTGGCCACCACCCGCTTGCGGGAGGGTGACTCGGTGCTCGCCGCGCTGGCGGGCAGCACGCGCGCGACGGTGGTGTTCTTCAGCAACTTCGGGGTCGCCTATTCGGCGCGCATCGCCGACGTGCCGGCGTCCACCGGCTATGGCGAGCCGATTCAGCGGCTGTTCAAGCTGAAGGACGGCGAGCGGATCGTCGCGGCGCTGAGCCTCGATCCGCGGGTCGCGGGGGAGATTACGGCGAAGAAGGAAGGGGCCGAACCGAAGGTGCACGCCGTGGCGGTCACGAGCGACGGCTACAGTCTGCGCTTCTCGCTGGAGCCGTTCGTCGAACCGAGCACGCGGGCCGGCCGGCGGTTCGCGCGAACGGCGGAAGGAGCCGAGGTGGTCGGGGTCTCGCGCCTGTCGGGCGGCGAGGTGCTGATCGCGGCAACGCGCGATGCGCGCGGGCTGCTCGCCAGGGCGGAGGAAGTGAACTTCCTCTCCGGCCCCGGCCGCGGCGTCATCCTGATCAAGCTGGCGTCGAAAGACGATCGCGTGCTGGGCTTCATCGCCTCGACCGGCGATCGCGACCTCTTGACCGTCGAAACGAGCCGCGGCGCCGAGCAGACGATCAGCACCGCCAAGTACGAGGTCACGGGGCGCGGCGGCAAAGGGCGCGAGCTGCTGCAGCGCGGTCAGTTCACCCGGGTGATCTCGCCGACGCCGGACGCACCGCCGCCGTTCGAATAGGGAGCTGAGACGTCCGACGGCCGCGGCGCGCGCCGGCGCCGGCTCATTTCGTGCTGACGCGGACCCAATCGACGAGGATGCGCGCCTCGCTGCGCTGGATCGCCCGAACGGTCGAGTCCGGCAGCCCGTGATACGGCACCGCCGTCCTGTTGACCGCCGCAGGATAGTTGCCGCCCAGCGCGAGGTTCAGGATCAGGTGCTTCGGGTTGTCGAACGACCACCGCCCGAAGCGCTCCACCATCTCGCGGGTTGCGCGATAGACCTCGCGGCCGTCCACGGTGAACACCAGGGCATCGGTGCTCCAGTCCACCGCATAGACGTGCCACGCGGTCGCATCCGCAGGCGCGGGCATCGGCGTCCGCCTGACCAGCGGCGTATCGCCCGAATAGCCCGGGCCGTGCAGCGCCACGCTGGTCCACCCCGCATCCCCGACGTTCTCCATGATGTCGATCTCTCCGGTGTCCGGCCAGCGCCCGCCGCCCAGCGCCCAGAATGCCGGCCACAGCCCCGCGCCGGCCGCCAGCTTCATCCGCGCCGCGGCGCGCCCGTAGGTGAACGAGAACTTGTCGCGTGTGTCGATGCGCCCCGACACGAAATCGAACGCGCGTCCTTCCGGCGTCTTGAACCCGGGCCGGAATCGCGGCTGGATGACGAGCATGCCGTCCTCGATGGAGAGCACCTCCGGAGAATCGACGTAGGCCTGCTGCTCGTCGTTGACGGTACGGCCGGTCGTGATCACGTTCCATCGGGTCCGATCCAGATCGGGCCCCGAGAACTCCTCGGCAAACGTGACGGCAGCGGCCTGCGGATCGGCGCGTCCCGTGGCGACCAGCGGCAGGAGCGCGAGGACGGCGATTCCGGTGAGATGTCGCATCTCGGATTCCAGTGAACCTGCGCGATGGCGGATCCGGTCAGCGCTTTGCGGATCGACTGGCGCGCGGTGTCGGCTCGTTGAGGAACCACTCGAGGCGGCCGCACTCGGCGCAGATCAGAATCGTCGCGACGGGATCGGCCCAGTCGACGTTGAACACGGACCGCAGGCGCGTGTTCAGGAGCGCGTCGTCCTGCGCGAACTTCGTCTCGCCGCAGTGCGGGCACCGCACCGGCCGGCCGGCGACGGTGAACTCGGCCGGATCGTTCGCGGTCTTGAAACCCTTCACTCCAGCCTTCAGCGCTGCGAAGAATCGTCCCATTACTCAGGGTAGGATTATAAGGATATGTCTGGGTGGCTGGACGTTTCCGGCATCAATCGCGGCTACGTACTCGAGCTCTACGACCGTTTTCGTCACGATCCGGCGTCCGTCGACGCCGAAACGCGCGCGTTCTTCGAGTCGTGGACGCCGCCGGCCGAAGACGCACCAGCTGAGGCGCCGGGCTCCGACGCCGGCGTCCCGCTGCGCGCCGCCGTGTCCGCCGTCAATCTCGCCCAGTCGATCCGCCGCTACGGCCATCTCGCCGCGCAGCTCGATCCGCTCGGTACACCGCCGATCGGCGATCCGACGCTTCGTCCCGAGCGGCACCGCCTGACCGAAGAGGATCTCCGCCGCATTCCCGCGACGCTGGTGAACTCGCCGCTCACCGCGCAGGCCGGCAGCATGCAGGAGCTGGTGGCCGCGCTGCGGCGCGTCTACTGCTCGACCACGGGCTACGACTACGCTCAGGTGTTCGTGCCCGAGGAGCGGCAATGGCTGCGCCGCGCCGCGGAAGAGGGGCGCTTTCGCGAGCCGCACGACCCGATCGATCCGGTGGCGCTGCTCGAGCGGCTGACGCAGGTCGAGGTGTTCGAGCGCTTCCTGCACCGCACCTTTCCCGGGAAGACCCGCTTCTCGATCGAAGGGCTCGACATGCTCGTGCCCATTCTCGACGAGGTGATCGGCGACGCCGGCGAAACCGGCGTCGGATCGATCCTGATCGGCATGGCGCATCGCGGCCGGCTGAACGTGATGGCGCACGTGCTCTGCAAGCCGTACGAGCAGATCCTCGCCGAGTTCAAGGATCCGCTCTCGTCGCGCAACTTCCGCGAAGACATGGCGTGGGCGGGCGACGTCAAGTATCACGCCGGCGCGCACCGCGCCATCAAGGACGGCCGCGAGATCGCGCTCGAGGTCTCGATGCCGCCGAACCCGAGCCATCTCGAGGCGGTCGATCCGGTGGTCGTCGGCATGGCGCGCGCCGCCGGCACGCGCGCCGACGGGCGCGGGGCGCCGAGGTTCGACCCGTCGCGCAGCCTGCCGATCCTGATCCACGGCGACGCCGCGTTTCCCGGCCAGGGCATCGTCGCCGAGACGCTGAACCTCAGCCGGCTCCCCGGCTACGACACCGGCGGAACGATTCACATCATCGTCAACAACCAGCTCGGGTTCACGGCCGACTCGACCGAGTCCTACAGCACGTCGTACGCCAGCGGCCTGGCGCGCGGATTCAAGATCCCGATCGTGCACGTCAACGCGGACGATCCGGTCGCCTGCGTCGAAGCGGCGCGGCTCGCGATCGCGTATCGCATGCGCTTCCGCCGCGACTTCCTCATCGATCTGGTCGGCTACCGCCGCTGGGGGCACAACGAAGGAGACGAGCCGGGCTTCACCCAGCCCGTGATGTACCACACCATCGCCGAGCACCCGACCGTCCGGGAAATCTGGGCGCGCACGCTGGTCTCGCGCGGCGTGATCGAGGCAGGCGTTCCCGGCGCATTGGTGGCGAAGTACATGAACCAGTTGCAGCAGACGTTCGATCGGCTGCAGCCCGAGGAGCACTTCGTCGAGCCGATGCCCGCGGTGCCGCCGCCCGGCGCGGCGGCGCGCGCGCACACCGCCGTGCCGATCGACCGGCTGGGCGAGTTCAATCGGGCGCTGCTCACCGTTCCTGAAGGCTTCACCGTTCACAAGAAGCTCGAGCGGCTTCGCGAAAAGCGCACGCATGCCCTGGACCAGCCGGACGAGCGAACGGTGGACTGGTCGCTGGCGGAGGAGCTTGCGCTCGCGTCGATTCTCGCCGACGGCACCGCCGTGCGCCTGACGGGTGAAGACGTCGAGCGCGGGACGTTCAGCCACCGCCACGCCGTCCTCCACGACGTGCGCAGCGGCCAGACGCACGTCGCCCTGCAGGCGCTGCCGCAGGCGCGCGCCGGCTTCGAGATCTGCAACAGTCCCCTGTCCGAGAACGGCGCCCTGGGGTTCGAGTACGGCTACAACATCCAGGCGCCGGCCCGGCTGGTGATCTGGGAAGCGCAGTACGGGGATTTCATCAACGGCGCCCAGGTCATCGTCGACGAGTTCATCACCTCGGCGCGCGTGAAGTGGGGACAGCGGCCGTCGCTGGTGCTGCTGCTGCCCCACGCGCATGAAGGGCAGGGGCCCGATCACGCCAGCGCCCGCCCCGAGCGGTTCCTGCAGCTCGCCGCCGACATCAACATGCGGATCGCGAACTGCACCACCGCGGCGCAGTACTTCCATCTGCTGCGCCGGCAGGCCGCCCTGCTGCTCACGGATCCGCTGCCGCTGGTCATCCTGACCCCGAAGAGCCTTCTGCGCCACCCGATGGTCGCGTCGGCGCCGCGCGAGCTGGCCGAAGGCCGCTTCCGCTCGGTCATCGACGACGACGACGCGCGCGGCCGCGCCGGCGAGATCCGGCGGGTGCTGCTGTGCAGCGGCAAGATCTACGTCGACCTCGCCGGCAGCGACCAGCGCGCCGCGGCGCGGGATCTGGCGATCGGCCGCGTCGAGCAGTTGTATCCGGTGCCCTCGCAGAGCCTGCGCGCCCTGCTGGACGCGTATCCGTCCGCGCAGGAAATCATCTGGGTCCAGGAAGAGCCCGAGAACATGGGCGCCTGGGACTTCATCCGTCCTCACCTCGTGGAGCTGGCGGCTGGACGGCCGGTGCGGGCGATCGCGCGGCCGCGCAGCGCCAGTCCCGCGGAAGGCTCGGCGGCGCGTCATGCGCGGCAGCAGCAGCTCCTGATCGACGCCGCGTTTGCGCCCTCGAAGACCACCGCCGGCCGCGCCAGGCCGGGCACGAGGCCCACACCGGAGCAGGTCGCTGGGTAGAAGAGGCGGTAATTAGCGCTTGGCGGTTCGGAGTGGGAGCTCCTGGAAAATGCCCGCAAACGTCGTAGTTCCGGAAGTCGGCGAGTCGATCGTGGATGCGCGTGTCGCGCGCTGGCTGAAGAAGGAAGGGGACGCCGTTTCGGTCGGCGAGCCGCTGGTCGAGCTCGAGACCGACAAGATCGACCTCGAGGTCGCCGCGCCGCAGGGCGGGGTGCTCGGCAGGATCGCACACGGCGACGGCGCGGACGTCAAGGTCGGGGAAGTGCTCGGCGTGATCGAGGACGGCGGTGCCGCTGCGGCGCCCAGGGCCGAAGCGCCGCCGCAGAGTGCGCCGCCGCCGAAGCCCGCGCCTGCGGGCGAACCGGCATCCCCGGCGGCCGCCGCGAGACCCGACGCACGACCCGCATCCGTCTCCGACGAGAAGAAGCGCGCCACGCCGGCCGCACGCAACGCCGCGCAGCAGAAGTCGGTGGATCTGAAGCAGGTGGCCGGCAGCGGCGAGGCCGGGCGCGTGATGAAGCGCGACGTCGAGGCCCTCGCCGTTCCCGCAGCGCAGGGTGAGGCGCAGGCCGCGCGGCCGGCGCCTGCGCCGAACCGCGTCGAAGCGCCGTCCGGCGCGACGGCGGGCGATCGCACGGAAGAGCGCGTGCGCATGTCGAAACGCCGCGCCACGATCGCCCGGCGCCTCGTCGAGGCGCAGAGCACCGCCGCCATGCTCACCACCTTCAACGAGGTGGACATGAGCGCGGTGATGGCGATCCGCGAGCGGCACAAGCAACCGTTCAAGGAGCGCTACGGCGTCGGGCTCGGCCTGACCTCCTTCTTCGTCAAGGCCGCCATCGGCGCGCTGCGCGCGTTCCCCCGCATCAACGCCGAGATCCAGGGAGACGAAATGGTGCTCAAGCACTACTTCGACATCGGCATCGCCGTCGGCGCCGCCGAAGGTCTCGTCGTTCCGGTGCTGCGCGACGCCGATCGCATGTCGTTCGCGCAGATCGAACAGAAGGTCCGCGCCTTCGCGAAGGCGGCCGACGACGGGACGCTGTCGCTGGCGGATTTGAAGGGGGGCACCTTCACCATCACCAACGGCGGCGTGTTCGGCTCGCTGCTCAGCACCCCGATCCTCAATCCGCCGCAGGTCGGCATTCTCGGCCTGCACGCGATCAAGGATCGGCCGATGGCGGTGGACGGACAGGTCCAGATTCGGCCGATGATGTACATGGCGCTGACCTACGATCACCGGATCGTGGATGGCGCCGAAGCCGTTCAGTTCCTGGTGCGCGTGAAACAGCTCGTCGAGGACCCCGGGGCGCTCCTGATCGAATAGACAGGGAGGTACGAATGCGCCGCGCCGCCGCCGCGCTCTGCGTGCTTGCCGCCTGCAGCAAGGCTCCGTCCGCGCCGTCATCACCCGCAACGCCGCCGCCGGCTGTCGTGGCGTACGCGGATTTCTCGGGCTACTGGTCCGGCACGTTCGCATACAAGGCCTGCGCGGGTCTCCACTGTTCGGGCAGGATCGATCGCGACGATCCGTTTTCGCTGCGGCTCCGGCAGACGCTGAATCACGTGGTGGGTGTCTTTGCCTCGCAGTACGGCGGCAGCCTGGAAGTCGCCGGCGACGTCCAGCCGGACGGATCGCTCTCGCTCGCCGGGAGCGAGGCAACCGGCGGCACCAGCGGCGCGCGGGGCTCCGTGACATTCGCGGCTCCCTCGCTGCGCCTCGATCCGGCAACCGGACTCCGGGGCGCGATGCGGTTCGAGCGCACCACGCTGCTTTCATCTCTCGACAAGTACGTCTCTCAGGGAGACGGCAGCATCGTGTCCGCGAGACGGCAGAGTCTCGACGCCTTCGTTGCCGATCTCGGCGGGACGTGGAAAGGGTTCTATCTGGTGCGCGACTGTGTCGACGAGACCGGGAGGCCGCTGTGCGGCCTGTTCAACAGCCCCGGCTACGTGGAGTACATCGAGTTGACGCTGTCGGTTGGCGCAAACGAGGCTGCTGGCGAGCTGATTCCCGTCTCGACGCGAATTCCCGTCGCCGGCGCCGCGCGGGCGCGAAGCATCGAGCTGACCGGCGGCCGCGACGAACTGGGTGGGCGGATCGCCGATCGCGTGACGGCGTTGTCGGCATCGGTGGACGATTTCGGCCGGTTGCGCGGCGGATTCTCCTACCTGCGCATCTTCGACGGACGAACGTCGACCGCACGCGTCGATTTCGTCCAGGTGGTCAAGGTTCCCTGATGTCCGAAACGTCTCGATTAATCGATCAACTCGAGCGCGCGCACGACGGCGATCCCTGGCATGGATCGCCGGTCAAGGCGGTCCTCCGCGGCGTCACCTGGGACCAGGCGGCGCGCCGGCCGCCGAACGGCGCGCACTCGATCTGGGAAATCGTGCTGCACATGACGGGCTGGCGCAACGAAGTGGCCCGCCGCGCCGCCGGCAACCCGGCGGGCGAACCCGCCGGCGGCGACTGGCCGGCGGTGGGCGATGCGACCGAAGCCCGGTGGCAGGCGGCGCTCGCCGCGTTCGACGAGGCCCATCGCGCCCTCGTCGCCGTGGTGGCCGGCCTCGCCGACGATCGCATGCTGCAGCCGACCAACGATCCGCGCAACCGGGAGCTCGGCACCGGCGTCACCTATTACGAGCTGCTGCACGGCATCGTCCAGCACGACGCCTACCACTCCGGGCAGATCGCCATCCTCAAGAAGGTGCTCGGTCTCTAGCATGGGCGGGCGAACAGCTCGATGAGTCCGCCGGACGACAGGCGCGACGACACCCGGCCGCAGGATACCGATTTCGCGGCGATGTGGTCGTCGGACGGCGTGACCCGGTCGATGTCGCCGACGGCGACCGGGATGCCCGCGGACCTCCCGTTTCTCTTCTCCGGCGGCCAGCAGTTCGGCGGCTACCGCATCGTCCGCCCGCTCGGCAAGGGCGGGATGGGGCAGGTGTACGAGGCGGAGGAAATCGAGAGCGGCCGCCGCATCGCGCTGAAGCTGCTCTCGCGCGGCCTGGGCGACGACGAGGAACGAGCCCGATTCCTTCGCGAGGGACAGCTCGCCGCGTCGTTGAGCCATCCGAACTGCGTCTACGTTTTCGGCACGAGCGAAATCCAGGGGTTCCCGGTCATCACCATGGAGCTGGTGCCCGAAGGGACGCTGAAGGACCTGGTGGTGCCGGGAGCAAAGATGCCCGGCACGCAGGCCGTCGACGCGATCCTGCAGGTGATTCCCGGCCTCGAGGCTGCGGCGGAGATCGGCATCCTGCACCGCGACATCAAGCCGTCGAACTGCTTCGTGCACCGCGACGGCCGCGTGCTGGTCGGCGACTTCGGCCTCTCGGTCGCCGCGCACCGGGACCACAAGAGCACCGGGACCATTCTGGGCACGCCGGGGTTTGCCTCGCCGGAGCAGCTGCGCGGCGAGAGCCTGGATGTCCGCTCGGACATCTACTCGGTGGGGGCGACGCTCTTCTATCTCCTCGCCGGGCGCGCGCCGTTCGACGATCGTGACACGACCTCGCTGCTCAAGAAGGTCGCGTCCGAGCCGCCGCCGCTGCTGACGGAGATCCGGCCGGACCTGCCGCGCGGCCTGGCGGCGATCGTCGCGAAGTGCCTGGCGAAGACGCCGTCCGAGCGGTACCCGAACTACGCCGCGCTGCGGACGGCGCTGGAGCCGTTCGGCTCGGCGCGCGTGACCACCGCGCCGATCGTTCGCCGCACGGTCGCCGGCATCCTCGACACCTGGCTGCTCGGCCTGCCGCTCATTCCCGTCAACCTTCTGCTGCAGCTGCGGCCGGTGTTCGACCATCGCGCCGACGGATTCATCGTCGCCGCGGCCACGGTCGCGATCGCGGTGCTCTACTACGGCTGGTGCGAAGGCGTGTGGGGCGCCGGCGCCGGCAAGGCGCTGCTGGGCCTTCGCGTGATCGACGAACACCAGGTGAGCCCCGGGTTCCGGCGCGCCGCCTTGCGCGCGCTCGCGTTCGAAGGGCCGCTGCAGCTGGTCAAGCAGGTCGCCGCCTCCCTGATGCTGCTCGCGAATCCTGCGGTGTCGACGAGTGCCGTGACGGCGACGATGGCGGCGCTGTGGCTGGCGCTGCTGTTCTATCCGGCTCGCCGGAAGAACGGCTACACCGCGCTCCACGACCGCTTCACCAGCACGCGCGTCGTCCGCCGCCGCGCGCGCGCCGAAGCGCGCGAGCGGACGGCCCGCACGGTGGTGGAGGCGGCGGCCCCGTTCGAGCCCAGCGATCGGATCGGTCCGTTCCTCGTGCCGGCCGGAACGCCGGCGGCCGTGAGCGAACCGGCGCGAGTGGAAGGATTCGACGATCGGCTGAATCGCCGCGTCTGGATCGAGCTGCTGCCGCCGCGGACGCCGCCGTTGCCGGCCGGACGCCGCGACCTCGGACGCCCCGCGAGGCTGCGGTGGCTCGCCGGGCGGCGCGACGCGAACGAGTGCTGGGACGCGTACGAGGCTTTGGAAGGCGAGCCGTTCGACATGCGGCTTCCGGCACCACAGCCGTGGTCCCGTGTCCGGCACTGGGTCGCGGATCTCACCCGCGAAGCGGTGGCCGCCCTCGAGGATGGATCGCTCCCGCCGTTGATGCCGTCCCGAGTGTGGATAGGCGCTGATGGTCACGCACGCCTGCTCGAGTGGCCGGCGCCGGGGCGGCCGCCGGCGGTCGAGCAGGAGCCGGCACCGGCGGATCTCGCCGGCGTCCAGAAGTTCCTCCACGGCATCGCGACGGCGGCACTGCTCGGCATTCCCTTCGAACAGGCGCAGACGATGGGGCCGGAGACGCCGCTGCCGCTCCGGGCCCGGGCGTTCCTGCTCTCGCTCCGGGACGGGCGCTTCGCGTCGGGCACGGCGATTCTCGAAGGGCTCGACGATGTCGGGGAGACGCCGGCCTCCGTCTCGAGATCCCGGCGCGCCGGGCAGATCGCGGTCTGCGCCGCCGGACCCATCGCGATCACGCTGATCTCCGCCGGTTCGATCGCCCTGGTCAGCAACGGCAAGCTGGCGGATCGCACGCTCTTCAGCCTCGAAGCGCTGCTCGACGAGCTGGAGGAGGCGGAGGAGTCGCTGGCCGACAAGCCGGACCCCGCCGTCCAGCAGCGGCGCGACGACATCGAGGTCTATCTCGCCGAGCACATGGCGCGGACGATCGAGCGCTCCGCCACGTGGGAGAACCAGAACATCAAGATCGGCGCGCGCGGCGGGCGGCAGCGGGCGCGCCGCGCGGTCGAGCGGCATCGCCAGCGAACGCCGGAGCAGGTGCAGCGTGCGGAAGCGACCGTGGCGCCGATTCTCGCCAGCCAGGCGCAAGGGCTCGCCAAACTCGCCAGCGCCCGCGCGCTCGCGGGAATCGTCGTCGCGACGTTTGGCGGCACGTTCATCGCCATCGCGGTGTTTGCGGGGATCGGCGCGCTCGCCACCGGCAGCGGCTTCACGTTCAGGCCCTTCGGCGCGGCGCTGGTCAACCGCAAGGGCAAGCGGATCTCGCGGGTGCGCGGCCTGTGGCGTGCGGCGGTCACGTGGAGCCCGATGGTGGCGCTGTTCTTTGCGTTCAAGTACGGCCCGGACATCACGAAAGGCGGCTATGGGTTCATGGTCCTCGATCTGCTGCTGGTCGCCGTGCTCGCGGCGGGCGCGGCGTGGGCGATCCTCCGCCCGTCGCGCGCGATACAGGATCGCCTCTCGGGCACGTGGATCGTTCCGCGATAGAATAGGCGTCGGTTTCGCAGTCCGCAGTCCGCAGAATTCCTAGTGGCGACCTACACCGCAAAAGACATCACGGTCCTCGAAGGGCTCGAGCCCGTCCGCAAGCGCCCCGGCATGTACATCGGGGGCGTCGGCAGCGCCGGGCTGCACCATCTCGTCTGGGAAATCGTCGACAACGCCATCGACGAGGCGATGAACGGGTACGCGTCGAACATCACCGTCACGCTCCACGACGACGGCGCCTCGATCACCGTCACCGACGACGGGCGCGGCATTCCGGTCGACAAGCATCCGAAGACGAAGAAGAGCGCGCTCGAGGTCATCTTCACGACGCTCCACGCCGGCGGCAAGTTCGAAGCCGGGAACTACAAGACCGCGGGGGGCCTTCACGGCGTGGGCGCGAGCGTCGTCAACGCGCTGTCGAAGGAGCTGGTCGCCACGGTGAAGCGCGACGGCGCCGCGTGGGAGCAGCGCTTCAAGCAGGGGGTTCCCGTCGGGGCGGTCAGGAAGCTCGGCGCGGTCCGCGGCACTGGAACGACCGTGTTCTTCAGACCGGACACGACGATCTTCCCGAAGGTCGAGTTCGATCCGGACGTCATCAAGGCGAGGCTGGAGATCTCCAGCTACCTGCACAAGGGCGTCCGCATCACATTCGAAGACGAGGCGCGCGGCGAGAAGACCGTCTTCCAGCATTCCGAGGGGATTGCCGATTACCTGAAGCAGATCATCGGCGAGCGGACCGCCACGCCGGTGCACGACGCGCCGTTCACGCTGACGCGCGACAACGACGGCGGCGGAATCCGGCTCGATCTCGCGCTGCAGTGGACGCAGTCCACCGACGAGCACGTGCGCAGCTACGTGAACGGGATTCCGACGGGATCGGGCGGGACGCACGAGAACGGGTTCCGCGCCGGCCTCGGCAAGGCGGTGCGGAATTTCATCGACACGCACAACCTCTCCCCCAAGGGCGTGACGCTGACGGCGGAAGACATCCGCGAGGGGCTCGTCGCCGTGCTCAGCGTGTTCGTGCAGGAGCCGCAATTCCAGGGGCAGACCAAGGATCGCCTGAACAATCCCGAGGTGACCGCCGCCGTCGACTCGCAGGTGCGCCCCGCGCTCGAGCACTGGTTGAACACCAACATCTCGGTGGCCGAGTCGATCGTCGCGCGCATCATTCTCGCCGCCCGTGCCCGCGAGGCGAGCCGCGCCGCGCAGCAGGAGGTCACGCGCAAGAGCGCGACCTCCGGCCGTCTCACCCTGCCGGGCAAGCTGAGCGACTGTTCGTCGCCGGGCCGCGACGACAGCGAGATCTTCATCGTCGAAGGCGACTCGGCCGGCGGCTCGGCGAAACAGGGGCGCGATCGCACGCGCCAGGCGATCCTGCCGCTGCGCGGCAAGGTGTTGAACACCGAGAGCGCTTCGCTGGCGAAGGTGCTCGAGAACAAGGAGCTGACCGATCTGGTTACGGCGCTGGGCTGCGGCCTGGGCAAGAACTTCGATCTCTCGCGGCTGCGCTACGGCAAGGTGATCATCCTCGCCGACGCGGATTCGGACGGCCATCACATCTCGACCCTGCTGCTGACGTTCATCTTCCGCCACATGCAGCCGCTGATCGCCAGCGGGCGCGTGTTCCTCGCCCAGCCGCCGCTCTACCGGATCGACGTCGGCAGGGAAACCTACTGGGCGCTGGACGACGCCCACAAGGCGCGGCTGCTGAAGCTTCACGGCAACGGCCGCGCCAACCCGGAGATCACGCGCTTCAAGGGGCTCGGCGAGATGATGCCGAAGGTGCTGTGGGAGACGACGATGAACCCGCGGACGCGGCGGCTGCTGCGTGTCGAGATCGGCGATCAGATCGTCACCGATCGCGTGATCAACGAGTTGATGGGGAAAGATCCATCCGCGCGGTTCCGGTTCATCATGGAACGAGCGGAAGAAGCGGTGGAGCTGGACGTCTAATCCCTAATCCTTGATCGCTGATCCCGAATCCTGAATCCTGAATCCCGAATCGCATTCTGAGTCCTGAAGCGCGGATGCTGTTGTTCTAACGTCGCCGCAAGTTACCGGGGCGCGGGGATGTCGGAGCGACGCCGTGGCGTCCTCGATCGGTGAAACCGCTCCTGCTCAGGTACTTGATGAAACCGCCCATCATCTTGCCGAGCGTAACCCCCAGTTCCTCGATCCGTGCGAGTTGGGCGTCGGAAATGAGCTGTTTGCGTCTTGCCTGCTTCATCCGCGAAATGACTTCGGCAGTTGACGCTTTGGCGATGAATACGAAGTTGCCGAAGGACGCGTCCGTCGGCTGTTCGAAGCCCTCCTGCATGTTCGCGTCGATAGAGTCGTTCGCTCTTGCGATCTGCTTGCACAAATCGCCATCGCTGCGCAGCGCCGGCGTCTGAAGGACTTCGTTCACTGCGTGCCAGAACTTCTGGACTTCTCCGTAGATCGGCAATTCCTCGAGAGTGTTGGACATGCCGGGCGACCCGAGCATAAGAAGTGCCGATCTGAACCCGCCGGGAACCAGATCAGGCATTCAGCATGAGGGATTCAGATGAGGGATTCGGGATCCGGGATTCGGGATTCGGGATCCAGGATCCGGGATGATCGATTAGGGATTAGCGATTCGCCGGCCAAGTCGGCCCCTTCGGGGTCTAATCCTTCGCCAGCGAATAGGAGGGATGGACATGCGGGCAGCCAGTCGCGCGTTCCTCGTTGCTCTTCTCTTGCCGTTGCTGACCGTTACCGGCCGCGCCGCCGGGGTGCTGGTCCAGGGCTTCGTCGTGGACCCGGCGGGGACCGCCATCCCGGGAGCGAGGGTCGAGCTGGTGTCCGCCGGCAAGGTCACGGCCGCCGACGTCAGCGGGTCTGACGGATCGTTCAGGTTCGGCGACGTCAGCCCGGGCGCCTACGAGATCCGCGTCACGCTCGCCGGGTTCCGGCAGGCCGTGATGTCCCTCCCGGTGGGCTCCGCGCCGCCGGCTCCGCTGCGCATCCGCCTGCAGATCGGGAGTGCGAGCGAAAAGGTGACGGTGACCGCCGACGCGGTTGCGCTCAGAATAACGGGATCGCCCAATGCGGCGCCGGCGGCTCCCCCACCGCCCCCGGCGGCGCCCGGGGCGGTGTCACGGTCCGAGCCGCGGCCGGGTGGACGCGCCGGCGCAGGAGCGGGCGCGGTCACCGGCATCTACAACTTCATGCCGCCGCCAGACACGGAGTCTTATGCGGCCATCGAGGAGAACAAGTTCCGGCGGCCCCTCGATCAGCCGCTGTCCACCTTCTCGATCGACGTCGACACGGCGTCGTACACCAACGTCCGCCGCTTCCTCAACGAGGGGCGTCTGCCGCCTGCGGACGCCGTCCGCGTCGAAGAGTTGATCAACTACTTCCGCTTCGACTACGCGGACTCGATTCAGGGCGCTCCGTTCGGCATTACCACCGAGGTGGCGCCCTGCCCGTGGAACGGCCGCCATCGCCTGGCGCTGATCGGACTGCAGGCGCGCCGGGTGCCGCCGGGCAGGATCCCGCCGCGCAATCTCGTGTTCCTGCTCGACGTATCCGGCTCGATGGCGAGCGACGACAAGCTGCCGCTCGTGAAGAACGCGATGAAGATGCTCGCCGAGACGCTTCGTCCGGAGGATCGCGTCGGCATCGTCACCTATGCGGGATCCAGCGGGGTCGCGCTGCACTCGACGCGGGGCGACCGGCGCGCCGAGATCCAGAACGCGATCGGGATGCTCGCCGCCGGCGGCTCGACGAACGGCGGCGCCGGCATTCAGCTCGCATATGAAATGGCCGCCGCCAGCTTCGTCAAGGGCGGAATCAACCGCGTCATCCTCGCCACCGACGGCGACTTCAACGTCGGCATCACCGCCATGGACGCGCTGAAGAGGATGATCGAAGAGAAGCGCGCGACCGGCGTCTTCCTCTCGGTGCTGGGCGTCGGCACCGGCAACCTGAAGGACGCCAGAATGGAGATGCTGGCGGACAAGGGCAACGGCAACTACTCGTATCTCGATTCGCTGACCGAAGCGCGCCGGGTGCTGATCAACGAGGCCGGCTCCACCCTCGTGACCGTGGCCAAGGACGTGAAGATCCAGGTCGAGTTCAATCCCGCGGTGGTCGGCGCGTACCGTCTGGTCGGCTACGAGAACCGGCGTCTCCGCGCCCGCGACTTCAACGACGACGCGAAGGATGCGGGTGAGTTGGGAGCCGGCCACACAGTGACCGCGCTGTACGAGATCGTGCCTCGTGGAGAAGAGATCAGCACGGGCGGGGTCGATCCGCTGCGCTATCAGCGCCCCGACGACGGGTTTGGGCAGCGGGTGAGCGGGAGGAGCATCATCCCGTCCAGCGAGCTGATGCACGTGAAGGTTCGCTACAAGAAGCCGGACGGGGAGGTGAGCACGCTCGTCACCGTTCCGGTGGCGGACCGCAACACGGCTTCGCCGCGCCACCTCACGTTCGCCTCCGCGGTGGCGGCGTTCGGCATGCTGCTGCGCGATTCACCGTTCAAGGCCGACGCGGCCTGGTCGGACGTCGTCCGCCTGGCGCGTGCGGGCCGCGCCGACGATCCCGACGGCTATCGCGCGGAATTCGTGCGCCTGGTGGAACTGGCGGCCGCGCTCGATCGCCAGCGGACGACGCAGCTCGACGCGCGGCGCTGACGCCGGCGTGCTCAATCGAGCACGCGCAGGTACCAGAACCGAAGACCGAGCTGCGCGGACGGATCGATCCACGCGAACCGCGGGCCGGCCTGCGCTGCCGTCACCATCTTCTCCGGAATGAGCTCCAGCTCGTTGTCGCCGGCGCGCACCCAGGCCGCCGGCAGCGAGAGCCGGTAGGTCCCGATCCGGTTCGGATCCCAGGAGAGCTGCGGCCGTCCGACCAGTTGACGGTTGAAGAGCACCATCATCCGCTGCTGCAGATCCGGCACGACCGGGTCGACGCGCAGCGCGATCTCGTAGGCGCGCTTCTGCGGGAGCGGGAAGTGGACGGCGGCGCGATCCGTCAGGGATACGCGGACGGTGACGGCTCCTTCGGCGTGCGGCTCCGACCAGCCGCGGCGGAAGAAGATGCGGTCGCGTGCGCCCGCCTCGACGTTCACCGCGTCGCCCGCGGCGATCGCCTCGCGCTTCACCAGCCATGGCATGCCGAATACCAGGGCGAATCCCGCGGCGGCGGCCGCCGCCACGACTGCGGTGCGCGGTACCACCCGCCTCCACGATACGCCCGCCAGACCCGCACGGCGCTCGCGCAAGGCGGCGAACACGAGAGCCGCGGCTCTGAACGACGCGTCGACGGCAGCCACGAGGTAGATCGAGTAGACGTGCATGGTGAACCGCCACTCGCCGCCGCCGCCGAGATTCCAGGTGAAGGCGTAGGGCAGGAGCGAGAGCGTCAGCACGAACAGCATGAAGCGTCCGGCGGGCAGGAACAGCCAGACCGCCAGACCGGCAACCGCAACCCGGCGCAGCACGCCGGCGAGGCCGGCACGCCACAGATCGAACGGCCACCACTTCCGCTCGAACGGCCGGACGAACAGGCCGATGGCCGCCACGTCCATTGCGGCGAACGGCCGGCGGGTAATCTTGGAGCGGATGTAATCGGCGGCGGACATCGGCGCCGCGGACGACAGGCCTTCGGCGTGCCGGTAGTAGCCGGTGTGATAATTCACCGCCAGGAATGGATCGCCCGAAGCGATCGCGCAGCTCACGAGGTATGGCGCCACGACGGCGGCGAGCATGGCCGCCGCCACGGCGGTGTGTTCGACGAGCCGGCGGCCTTCACTGCGGCGTTCGACGAGAATCCATGCGAGGGCCGGCAGGATGAACGAGAGCGCGGTGAGCCGCGTCAGGCAGGCGATGCCGCCGAGCAGTCCGACGGCGAGCGCCCTGGCGAACGTCGGCTGCTGCCGGAACCGGACGAGCGCCCACACCGCAAGGACGAAGAACGCGGTGAACGTGTCGTCGCGCCACCCGTCGACGGCCCACGAGATCGCGTCGTACTCGATCGCGAGCAGCAGCGCGGCAAGCAGGCCGCCCGCGGGAGAGACCAGCGCGGCGCCGAGCAGATACGTGGCGAAGATCGCGGCCACGGAGCCGGCCGCCGACGCGAAGCTGATCCCGACATCCTGTCCATCCACGCTCCACAGCGCCGCCCGGGTCGTCGCCAGGAACACCGGCTCCCGGACGTGCGCCTGATAGAACGATCGCATCTCGCGCGCGTACTTCAGATACGTGTAGGGATCGCCGCCCACGTACGGGCGCGGCTCGCGGCCCCACGCAATCGAGGCGGGCCGGACGTGGCGTGCGAGCGGAGCAATATCGCGGGTCGCGACGCGCGCCCACGCGGGATGCTCGAGCGGCCCGTACTTGGCCGCGAGCGCGTCGAGACGAAGCAGCGCGCCGTAGGCGCAGACGAGCAGGGCGGCGACGAGACTCCAGGACGGACGTTTCGGCGCCACCACCGGCGCCTAGAATAGCACCCGCGCGCGGCGATAATGGAACCGTGCGAACCGGTTCTGCACAGCTTCCGCTGCACGGCGGCCGCGCGCCGGCGTGGCTCTTCTCGCGGATGGTGCGGCTCTCCCGCGAGATCGTCGCGCACATCGTCCAGGAGTACGGTCCGGACGAAGTGCTGCGGCGGCTGTCGGATCCGTACTGGTTCCAGGCGTTCGGCTGCGTGCTCGGCTTCGACTGGCATTCGAGCGGCGTCACCACCACCGTGACGGGTGCGCTCAAGGAAGGACTGCGCGGAACCGAGCGCGACCTCCAGATCCATGTCGGCGGCGGCAAGGGAGCGGTCTCACGGCGCACGCCCGGCGAGATCGCGCACTACTGCGACGGCCTGTCGATCGACGCCCGCCCGCTGGTCTACGCGAGCCGCATGTCCGCGAAGGTCGACAGCGCCGCGGTGCAGGACGGCTACCAGTTGTATCACCACGCGTTCTTCTTCACCCCCGCCGGCGGCTGGTGCGTCGTCCAGCAGGGGATGAACGACGCCAACGGGATGGCGAGACGGTACCACTGGCTCGCCGCCCGGCTCTCGAGCTTCGTCAACGAGCCGCACGCTGCGGTGTGCGCCGAAGCGGAGGCGCCGACGCTGAACCTGGTGGCGGAGGAAAGCGCCGGCGCGCGCACCTCGTCCGCGCTTCTCGCGCGCGAGAAGCCGGGCGTCGTGCTCGACGCGCTGCGCGGCCTGCCGCTGCTGTCGATGCCCCGCCGCCACGCGGTCCTCATCGCCGATGTCAATCCGCAGCATCTCGACAGGATCCTGCTGAAGACGTACGAGCGGGCGCCGGAGGACTTCGAGACGCTGCTCGGGATGGAAGGGGTGGGAGCGAAGACGCTGCGCGCGCTGGCCCTGGCGTCCGAAGTGATCTACGGCACGCCGGCGAGCACGCGCGATCCGGCGCGATTCTCGTTCGCGGTGGGAGGCAAGGACGGATTCCCTTATCCCGTCGATCTCGAAACGTACGACAGGACCGTCGAGGTGCTGCGCGCCGCGGTGAACAAGGCGAACATCGATCGATCCGAGCGCGTCAAGGCGCTCAAGCGGCTGGTGGAGTACGGAAAGGAGAAGATTCGGGCTCGGCGCTGACCCGCAGGATCAGCTTTCCGATCACCCTGCCCGCCTCCAGCTCCCGATGGGCGTCTGCGGCTCGCTCGAGCGGCATCTCCCCGTGGACGACAGGACGCACGTCCCCCCGCGCCAGCAGCGGCCAGACATGCTGCTCGAGATCGCAGGCGATGAGCCCTTTCTCCGCGGCGGATCGCGGACGGAGCGTCGACCCGGTGATCGTCAGGCGCTTCTGCAGCACGCCGCGCAAGTCGATCGACGCCCGCGATCCGCCGATCAGCCCGATCTGGACCAGCCTCCCGTCCATGCGCAGACACTCGAGATTCCGCGGCAGGTAGTCTCCCCCGACGATGTCGAGGACGACGTCGACGCCGCGGCCGCCGGTTGCGGAGCGGACCTCGGCGACGAAGTCGTCGCGGGTGTAATTGACTGCGACGCTGGCGCCGATCGCGCGGCACGCTGCGCACTTCTCGTCAGAGCCGGCGGTGGCAATGACCGTGGCGCCGAAGGCGCGCGCGAGCTGAATCGCCGTCGTGCCGATGCCGCTCGTCCCTCCGTGCACGAGCACCGTCTGGCCATGCCGCAGCCGGCCGCGATCGAAGAGATTCGTCCACACCGTGAAGTAGGTTTCCGGAATCGCCGCGGCGTGCGCGGCCGGAATGCCGGGGGGAACCGGCAGGCACTGCTCGGCCGGTACGGCGCAGTACTCGGCGTAAGCCCCGCCGGCGACGAGCGCGCAGACGATCTGCCCGTCCTCGAACCTCGACGTACCGCGCGTGGCGACGATCCGGCCGGAGAGCTCGAGTCCGGGAATGTCGGTGACGCCGGGCGGCGGCGGGTATTTGCCCATCCGCTGCATGACGTCCGGCCGGTTCACGCCGGCGGCGATGACGCGGACGAGGACCTCACCCTCGCGGGGCTCGGGCAGCGGACGGTCGGCGAGGCGCAGCACCTCCGGTCCGCCGGGCGCGGAGATCTCGATCGCGCGCATCGTGTTCGGGATGGGAGCCATATGGTCCGGCCAGTCGCGGCGCGGAAGCCGCCGGAAGATAGTAGCGCGTGAGCCAGCGGCTCAGGCCGTCGAGATCGGGAAAGAGGATCCGCTCGTTCACGTTGGCCTGATCGAGCTTGTCCCGGATCTCCCATTTCAGCTCCGCGGGAACGATCACGCGCCGCGACAGGTCGGGATGACGCTGCAGCCAGGCGTCGATCTCGGCGTCGGGGCTGTTCATCAACGAGAACAGCGCCAGCTGGTTCAGAATCCGGCGGTCGATCGCGGGCGGCTCGAGGAACACGAGGAACGGTGTGCGCGAGAGGCGGTCGAAGTCGCGCAGCTCCTTGAACACCGCCAGCATGTCGACCGTGACGGTCTGCGATCCCTCCCGCGCCATGATCCGCCGCAACCGCGGCGGCAGCCGCTTGTTGGCCTCGACGAAGTTGACGCACCAGACCACGCCGTCGCGATCGAATGCCTCGGGCGCCTCGGTGGCGAAGTGGAGCGCGACGAGCGGCGAGTACGTCCAGTCGAGCAGCCGCGTCGGGAGGCCGCGGTGCTGCCCGAGCGCGAGCCAGTCCCAGATCGAGTCGGCGTGGCTCGAATCGGTCGCGGCGTATTTTCGGAAGTTGCGCAGCAGCGCCAGCTCGAGGGTGCGGATATCCGCCCGGCCCGCGAGCCGGAGCAGCGAGCTCGACAGCGTGTGTTCGGCGCACTGCAGCCCGCGGAACGCAAACGGCGATCGGAACCGCCGCAGGGACGGGTTCCACGAGCCCGCGTAGAGCGCCTCCAGAATTCCGGTCCAGCTTCGCGCCCGGTCAGCCTTGCCAGCCATGCCCAGCGCGATGAAGCAACATGGCCGCCAGCCCGTGGCGCGGGGGGTCACCGCAGGCCGGACGGCAGACGCGGCGACGACAGCAGCGTTTCGAATTCCTGCCAGCGCTTCGCGGGATTGCCCGCCGTCCCGCCTCTCGATTCGATGTAACGGCGGACGAGATCCTTGCCGTGGTTGTAGTTGATCACGTAGCTGCGGTACTGATCGAAGAAGCGGATCCGCTGCGCGGCGCGGTCCTTCGACATCAGCGCATACCGCTGCAGCCACGCGGCGGCCGCCTCGCGATCGATCTTCCCGTCCAGATACGCTCGCGCCGCCTCGTTCCCGGCGTACGAGAGCTGCTCGACGAGCGCCTGCACGTCGTAGTACTCGGCGGCGCGCGCCGGATCGAGACCGGCGAGCGGAAACAGCTTCGTCTTCTCGAACTCCGCCCGTGCCGGTCCGGGGAACGCCACGTCGATGCCGTAGTTCGCCGTGCCCTCCGCGATCAGCGACTGCGGGCTGAAGAGCGGATACACCGTGAACTCGAGCCAGCCGCGGTTCTTCACCAGGTGCTGTTCGAGCAGCGCGTTGTAGACGTGATGCCCCGGATAGCCTTCGTGGCAGGCGAGATCGATCGCGCGATCGATGTAGATCGGCAGGTCGGTGTTCACCTGGATCAGGCTCCGGAAGTTCCCCTGGTACCAGTTGTAACCGCTCCACGATTTGTTGGTCACGTACTCGACGGTGAACTGCTCGCCGGGCGGCAGCGTGACGTGCGCGGCGGTGCGCTCGCGGCAGGCGGCGATCGCCGTCTGAAAGACCGCGTCCAGCTTGTCACGCGGGATCACGAACGCGCGCCGCCACGCGTCGAACCGCTCCACCAGCGGTCCGTTTCCGGGGAACCGCCGCTCGAGCTTGTCCAGCACCGCCTTGAAATGCGCCTCGTCGTGGCGCGGCGCCTCGGCGTCGTACAACGCCCTGGACTCGGCGTCGAACGACAGCTTTTCTCCCTTCAGCATCCGCACCCGCGCCGCCAGCGCGCCGAGCTGCTTCTCGAGATACTGCTGCCGCAGCGCCGACAGGTCGTCGGCCCCTTTGGGCATCTTCCGGACGCGATCCAGCAGCGCCGCGGCGCGCTCGCCGATCGCGTCGAGGCCGAGGCCGGCCGATTCGGCTTCCTTCTTCAGGTCATCGGGGCCGTAATAGGCGTCGACGTAATCGCGATCGTGCCTGCCCAGGGCCAGCACGAGGGTGACGTAATCACGGGAGATGGTGGCCATGGGATCTGCCGTCCCCGCCGGGGCGCCGCGCTGCGGCGCCGCCGCGGCCATCGAGAGAACGACGCAGCCGAAGGCGAGGGCTCGAGTCATCGGACGATTATTCCCGATCGGCGCCGGGTTTGCTTCCACCCGCGCGTGCGCCGGTTCTTCTTCTCCATTCTCGGGTATTTCCTCACCCCTCCGGGCCTCGTCGTCATGGGCGTGCTCGACGCATCGCTCGTCTTCTTCCTGCCCCTCGGCATCGACTTCGTCGTCATCGTCATGACGGCGCGCAGGCCTGAACTCTTCTGGCTCTACGCGCTGCTGGCCACCGCCGGGTCGATGCTCGGCGCCGCCGGGACCTACTGGATCGGCAAGAAGCTGGGAGAGAAGGGGCTGACGCGGCTCGTCAACCCTCGCCGGCTCGAACGGGTGAAGGCCCGCGTCAATCAAGGCGCGTATGTGATGGCCGGACTGGCGCTGATCCCCCCGCCGTTTCCTTTCACACCCTTCGTGCTCGCGAGCGGCGCGCTGGCCATGAACCCGTGGGCCTTCTTCTCGGGACTGGCGGGCGCCCGCATCTTCCGCTTCGGCGTCGAAGGAGCGCTCGCCTATGTGTACGGCAGCCAGATTCTGCGATGGATGAATACGCCGGCCTTTCAGGCGGTGGTGGGCGTGATCATCGCGCTCGCGGTGATCGGCACGATCGTGTCGGCAATCGTCGCTATCCGCGGGTCGCGCGGGCGCCCGCGGACGAGCGCCGGCGGCGTCCGGGAAGCGAAGCGTCCGGCCTAGATTCGATAGCGCAGCGTCGCCGCGACGCCGCCGTACGCCTCGAGCAGCGATGGATCTTCGATGAACGAGATCCGCGCCGCCGTCTGCTGCGCTTTCGTCACCAGTTCGTCGGCGAGGCGCACCGTTCCCATCTCGGCGGCCGCGGGTTCTCCTGCGGCCGAGGGCTCCACCGCGGGCTCGGCAATCGCGGTGTCGTTCGCAATCGCCATCTCGGCGGCGCGCGTGCCGCGCAGACCCTCGAGCGACGCCAGCGACGCCGTGATCAGCAGTTCGTCGACCTGGCCGTTGGTGAGCGCGAGCAGCGTGGCGTCCGGGCCGACGACGCCGAGGCCGCCGGCGCGATACGCGCCGATCGCGGCGTCCACCTTCTCGCGGTCGGTCTTCGCATCGGCCTCCATGATCGACCCGCGCGTCGCGGCGAGCACATCCGCCTCCGGCGCGTCCGACGGAATCGTCAGCTCGTCGACCACCTTGCCGGCCAGCGATTTCGACAGCTGCTCCCGCAGCAGCGGTATCACCACGGGATCGCCCGAGACGATGACGCGGTCGATGCCTTCCCGCATGACGATCCGCTCCAGCGTGGCGGCGACGTCCTTGACGTGCTGCAGGTGATAGTTCTCGACGTGCCGCTGGTACCGCGCCTGGGACCAGCCGCCCTGCGAGGTCCGGCGGGTCTTGGGTCCCTCGACCGCGGTGTCGGCAGCCACGCCGCCGGCGGCCATGACGAGAATTCGCGTGCGGCAGGTGTCGGCGAGGACGACCGCGTAGCGCGGATATTGGGACGCCACCCGCGCCAGCGGATACAGGTGCGGCGTGTCGCCGACGTACAGCCAGTGGTCGCCGAGCGGCGCATCGAACTGAACCGCCTCGAACAGCTCGGCCGCGTCGCACGCGAAGATGGCGATGCCGTTGGCCGACGGCTCGACGCTGTTCTCGAGATACGAGGCGATGCGTTCCATGTCGCGATCCAGCATTTCGCGCTCGGGGCTGCGCTGCGGGTAGGTCTGCGCGCGGGCCTTCAGTTCCTTGCGTACGAACGTCTGGTAATGATCGCGCCCGCGGCCGTCCGGCTGTGTATCCAGATACAGGCTGATGACCGGATAGGGCGAGGGTTCGAAGGCGGCAAGGCGGGCGAGCTGGTCGTTGAGAGTCATGGCAGAGTGCTACGCAAACCGCGTGCTACGCCGGCGCGCCGTTGAGGTTAGAATCCACGGGCGGATGCGGTCTGTTCCTTACTTCTTCGATACGTTCCCCCGGTCGCGGCGGCCCGACTATTCACGACAGCGCGGAGAACAGACATCCGGCGTGGTCATCATTGGCGGCGGCCTGACGGGCTGTGCCTGTGCGCTCGCCTTCGCGGGCGCAGGGGTGGAGGTCGTGCTGCTGGAGGCGGAGCGTCTGGGCGCCGGCGCGACCGCGGCGAGCGCCGGTCTGCTGCGGCAGTCGCTGGACGCCTCGTTCCAGGAGAGCGCGGCGCGGCACGGGCTGCGGACCGCCCGCCACCTGTGGCAGAGCTTCAGACGCGCCTCCCTCGACTTCAGCGCCGCGTTGCGGCGTGCCGGCGTCCGCGCCGACGTCGTGCCGCAGGATCTGATCCTGCTGTCGCGCGACGCCGACGGGGCGCGGCGGCTCGCCAAAGAGTCGAGCGCCCGGCGCGACGCCGGGCTGGAGGCGTCCTGGCTCACGGCGCGCGCGGTGAGCGCCGAGACCGGGCTTGCCGCGGCGGGCGGAATCCGCACGAGGGGAGAAGCGCTGGACCCGTACCGCGCGTGTCTCGGCCTCGCCTCGGCGGCCGCCGCGAAGGGCGCGCAGATCCACGAACACTCCCGCGCGCGCCGCATCCGCGCCGGACGAAAGTCCGTGCAGGTGACCACCCAGACGGGCGTCGTGACGGCTGGCGCGGTGATCATTGCCACGGGCGCGCTGCCCGATGATCTGCGTGCCCTGCGGCGGCACTTCGCGCCGACGATGTCGTATGCGGCCGTGACCCAGCCCCTGCCGGCGGCCGTGCGCCGGGAAGTCGGCAAGCGCACCACCGCGGTGCGCGACACTCACGTGCCGCCGCGCCTGGTGCGATGGCTCAAGGACGATCGCGTGCTGGTCGCCGGCGGCGAGCGTCCCGTCGTCGCCGGCCGTGCGCGCGACAAGCTGCGCGTTCCGGAGGTGCACGAGCTGATGTACGAGTTGACGACCTTGTATCCGGCGATCTCGGGTCTGCAGCCCGAGTGGGGCTGGGACGCCGACTCGTACGGCTCGCCGGACGATCTTCCGGTCATCGGTCCGCACCGGAACTTCCCGCGGCACCTGTTCGCACTCGGCAGCGGCCGCCACGGCGCGGGGACGGCGTGGCTCGCCGCGCGCGTGCTGCTGCGCGCCTACCTGCAGGAGCCGGCGAAGGGGGACGAGCAGTTCGGGTTCGCGCGGGTGCTGTAGCCACGGATTTCACTGACCGCGCGGACTTCTGATTTCGTTCGCGCCATCCGTGTGATCGGTGGCCTCAGTCGCCGAAGATTCCTCTGAACGCGATGTCGATTTCGGGATAGCGGAAGTGATAGCCGGCCGCCAATGCCCGGGACGGCACGGCGCGCTGGCTCGCGAACAGCAGGCCCTCCGCCATTTCCCCGAGCGCCAGTTTCAGCACGACCCGCGGCGCGGGGGCGAGCGCCGGCCGGCGCAGCGCGCGTCCCAGCGCGCGCGCGAGATCCCGGTTGGTCACCGGATGCGGCGCCGTGACGTTCAGCGGCCCGGCGACGTCCGGCGTCTCGACGATCCAGCGGACCATCTCGGTCCAGTCGTGCCGATGGATCCAGGACACGTACTGGCGGCCGCCCGCGATCGGCCCGCCGACGAAGAACCGGAACGGGCGCATCATCCGGGGCAGCGCGCCGCCTTCCTTCTCGAGCACCATCCCCGTACGCAGCAGCACGACGCGGACGCCGCTCCGCTCGGCGCGCCGTGCCTCCGCTTCCCACGCTACGCAGACGTTGGCCAGGAAATCCGATCCGGGCGCGGCGCTCTCGGTCAGCACGTCGCTGCCGCGATCGCCGTAATAGCCGACGCCGCTGGCGCTGATGAACGTCCCTGGCGGCGACGCCACGCCGCCGAACGCCGCCGCCAGCGACTGCGTGGCGCGGATGCGGCTGTCGTGAATGGCCTTCTTGCGCGCCGGGGTCCAGCGCCCGCCGGCGATCGAGGTGCCGGCGAGATTGACCACTGCGGCGGCGCCGTCGAACTCGCGGGCGAGCTGCCCGGCGCTGCCGTCCGGCTCCCAGCCGACCCGCGTGATCCCGGGGCGGCCGGTGCCCGACTCGTGCTGCGCCTGCCCGGGCGCGAGGCCGCGGGTCAGCACGCGGACGTCGTGTCCGTCTTCGGCCCACGCCCACGCCAGTGGACCGCCGAGAAACCCGCCGCCGCCGGCGATGACGACTCGCATCGTGCTCTGGTTGGACGTGCCCGCTCCCCGGGAAGTTTGCGCGATCGGTGCACTATAATGGCTCCTGCACTCCCCTGCAGCTCTTTCGGAAGGGCCGGATCATGCGACATTTCGTGTGCGCCGCCGCGCTGGCGCTGCTGCCGGCGCTGGCGATCATCCACGCGCAGGAGAAGGTTCTGGCGACGCCCCCGTCGGTCACCACCGAAGGCATTCCGCCGATTCCACAGAGCGTGGCCGACGGCCTCGCGCGCTACGCGCAGTTCCGCCAGGCGCAGCTGATGGCCTGGCATCCGGCGAAGCGGCAGGTCCTGATCACGACCGCCCTCGGCAATACGACCCAGCTCTATTGGATTGACGGCCCGCTGCGCTACCGCCGCCAGCTGACGTGGTCGGATCGCAGTCTTCCGATCTTCACCAACGTCGCGTTCGACCCCACGGATCCGAACACGTTCTTCTATCAATACGATCCGGACGGCGCCGAGCTGCGGTCGCTGTATCGCTACGATCTCGCCACCGGCGAGTCGTCGCGGGTGACGGCCTCGAAGACGCGGTATCCGCACGTGTTCGCGCGCGCGGGAAAGTGGGTGGCGTTCGACTCCGCCGAGCGGAACGGCCGCGATCGCGATCTGTACGTCATGCTCATATCCGATCCGGCGACCAAGCGGCGGGTCATCGAAGCGGAAGGCAACTGGAGTCCGCAGGACTGGTCTCCGGATGGATCCACCCTGCTGGTCAACGAAGTCTTCGCGAACGCCGAGACCTACCTCTGGACGGTCGACGTCAAGACGGGTGAGCGCAAGGCACTGACACCGCGCGACGGCGAGAAAGCCGCCTGGTTCAATCCGCGTTTCTCCGCGGACGGCCGCCGGGTTTACGCGCTCAGCGATCGCCAGGGCGGAGACTTCCGTCTGTGGCGGTGCGAGCCGGCGAACTGCAAGTGGACCGCGGCGACGCCGGAAGGCATGGTCGTCGACGCGATCGGCGGACTCCACGGATCGGCTGGTTTCGAGTTCTCCTCCGACGGCCTGCTGCTCGCCATCGTCGTCGACAAGGGCACGTCGACGGAACTGCAGATCCTGGACGTCGCGACCATGAAGCCGCGGACGTTCTCGGGCCTTCCGCGCGGGCTGGTATCGCAGCTGCGATGGCGGCCGGCGTCGCGCGAGATCGCGTTCACGCTGGGCTCGATCAAGTCGCAGGGGGATGTGTATTCTCTCGACGTCGCGCTGGGCACGGTGACCCGGTGGACCAGCAGCGAGGCCAGCTTCAACCCGGAGGTACTGCCCGCTCCCGAAGTCATCGAGTGGAAGGGCTTCGACGGCACGCCGATCTCGGGGGTGTTGTACCGGCCGGCGGCGAAATTCAGCGGACCGCGTCCCGTCCTGGTCAACATCCACGGCGGGCCGGACACGTCCGAGCGCGCCCGGTGGCAGGGCCGCAGCAACTACTTCCTCAACGAGATGGGGATCGCAATCGTGTTTCCGAACGTCCGCGGATCGTCGGGCTTCGGCCGCAAGTTCCAGCAGATGGATGACGGGCGCGGCCGTGAAGGGGCGATCAAGGACATCGGCGCGCTGCTCGACTGGATCGCGACCCGCGGCGATCTCGACGGGAACCGCATCATGCTGACCGGCGCCAGCTACGGCGGCTGGCTGGCGCTCGAAGCCGGCATTCACTACAACAGCCGCATCCGCGGCATCATCGCCGGCGCCGGCATTACCGACATAAACACCTACCTCGAGACGACCGATGCGGCGCGACAGGACAACCGCCGCCAGGAGTTCGGCGACGAACGCGATCCGCAGATGCGGGAGTTTCTCAAGTCGATCTCACCGGTGACCCGCGCCGCAGACCTGAAGAAGCCGACGTTCATCCTGCATCCCGCGAAAGACATCCGCGTTCCCGTGGGTCAGGCGCGAGAGCTCCTGACGGCGCTCAAGAGAAACAACGCCCCGGTCTGGTATGCGGAGTTCGCCGACGCCAGCCACGACAATTTCCCGAACACGATCGCGAACGTGAGCTGGATGCTCAACGCCTGGATCGTGTTCATCCAGAGCTTCCTGCTCAACTAGCCGGCAGCCGGCAGCCGGCAGCCGGTAGCCGGTAGCCGGTAGCCGGTAGCTGGTAGCTGGTAGCCGGTAGCCGGTAGCCGGCAGCTAACTCCGCGCCGCGCGCCGCCCCGCTTCCACGTCCACCAGCATCAGCAGCACCGCGCCGACGACGAAGAACCCCAGGATCGACAGGATCGCGTTGCGGCTGGTGCCGGACTGGGTCACCACCCAGGCGAACACCGCCGGTCCCAGCACGCCGGCATACCGTTCGAACACGCCGAAGAAGGCGAAGAACTCGGACGACTTCTCCTTCGGAATCATGCTGGCGAACAGCGATCGGCTCAGCGCCTGCGTCCCGCCTTGCACGACGCCGACCATCACCGCCAGCGCAAAGAAATGCGTCGCGGTCCGCATGAAGTATCCGAGCACGGTGATCAGCGAATAGACCGCGAGACCGACGAACACCGCCCGCTTCGCGCCGACCTTTCCGGCAAACGCGCCGAACAGAAACCCGAACGGCACGCCGATGAACTGCGTCAGCAGCAGCGCTCCGATCATCGCGTTCTCGTCGATGCCGATCTCGGTTCCGTAGGTCGTCGCCATCCGGATGATCGTCTGGATGCCGTCGTTGTAGACCAGGAACGCGAGCAGCAACAGGAAGGCGTCACGATAGCGACGCAGTTCCCGGAGTGTATGGAACAGTTGCCGGAATGCCGCCGCGATTCCACCCGGGTGCGCCGCGTCGCGGTTACGGTCGAGCAGCGTCGGCTCCGGGACGTGGCGGAACAGTGGAATCGAGAACAGCACCCACCACACGGCGACGCTTGCCAGGCTGGCCCGGACGGCGGTATCCCGATCCGGCAGGCCGAACCACGTCGGGTTCGCCATCATCACGATGTTGATCGCGAGCAGCACGCCGCCGCCGAGATAGCCGAGCGCGTAGCCGGCGGTCGACACCCGGTCCAGCTCACCCTCGACGACGATATGCGGCAGCAGCGATTCGTAGAAGACGATGCTGCCGGCGACGCCCACGTTGGTGACGACGAACAGCGTCAGCGCCAGCGCCCAGTCGCCGCGCGACAGGAAGAACATCGCCGCCGTCGCGGCGGCGCCGATTGCGAGAAACACGGCGAGCAGCCGCTTCTTGATCGGCGTGCGATCCGCGATCGCGCCGAGCACCGGCGCCACGACCGCGACGATGACGATCGCGATCGTCGTCGCCCAGGCGAAACGGCCGGTCGCCTCGGGCCCCGGCAGGTTCGCCGCCGAGACCTTCTGAAAATAGATGGGGAAGATCGCCGCGATGATCGTCGTCTGCACCGCGGAGTTGGCCCAGTCGTACATCGCCCAGGCGCGCAGATCGCGGCGGCCGAGCCCGAGGCGATCGAGCAGACGCGTCATCGTTCAGCGCAGCGGCGGCACTGGAGGAATCGGCGCGGCCGCGGCGAGCACCCAGGCGACGTCCGCGTCCCAGACGGTGTTCTGCTGCGGCAGCCACGCGGGCAGCGACTGCCATCCGGTGCCCCCCGGAAACCGCGATGACACCACGACCGCGCGCGCCCCGGTCAGCCGCGATTCGAGCCCCGCCTTGAACGACGCGCGCCACGTCACGCCGTCGCTGGGAATGCCGGCGTAGACGACGCGCCATCGCCCGCGGGTGACCGCGCCGGGAAGGTTGGAGCGTGCCGGCGTGATCCCGTCGGGCAGGACGAACAATGCGGTGAGCCCCGGCTCGCGCGGGACGATCGTCATCGTCACCTCGGTGCCGGCGGGAACTGCCTTGAGCGAGAACTCGGTCACCGCCGCAGGAGCGGGGCCGGGGCTCGGCGCGGTGGCACGGAAGACGAACGGCTGCGGATACCGTCCGAGCGGAACGCTCGCCGCGGGAGCATCGGTCGCGCGGTACCAGCCTTCCGGCGCACCGGCGTCGAGGTCGATCCCGGGTTCCTGCGACGCGACCTCATACGTTGCCGTCGCCGCGCCCGGCTCGACGATCGCCCGCGCGCTGCGCCGCTGCGGCCGCTCGTAGGTGTAGGCCGGCGCGAAGAACGCGGCGCCCATCGAGACCGCCACCGCGACGAGCAGAGCGGTCGTAATCAGCGACGGGCGTACGAGCGGGGCCACCGCGGCGGTGGTGGCGATGAACGGCGGGACGACCATCGCGCCGCACGCGAGCATGAGTGCCGGGTAGACGTAGACGGGCGTCACCAGCGGCAATCGTCCGAAGAGCGGCACCATGAAGCGGAGAAGGTCGGCGGTATCGAACAGCCACAGAGTGCCGGCGACGGCGAGCGCCACGACCGAGACCGCGCGCACCCCTGAAATCCGGGCTGGCGGGACCGCGAGCAGGCCGGCGCCGATTGTGAGAAGCGGCAGCGTCCACAAGTAGCCGGCGACCGGCGCCAGCGCGGCGGTCACGCCGGCGAGCCCGACCCAGAGCGGCAGCGCGAGGCTCCAGACCAGGATCGGATGTCGCGCGCCGTGCGCGCGCCGCGGCAGGATCGCGCCGAGCCGGACGATCAGCCATCCGGCAAGCGTGCCGATCGCCAGCAGCATCAGGAACAGCCGATCGGGATGCGCGTACCACGGGTGATACACCTCGCGTGCGTAGCGC
>DASSPH010000028.1 GCA_035699745.1 Vicinamibacterales bacterium | reverse complement strand
CTGGCGGCGTGGGCGTCGCTGGGGCCGAATGCCGGACTGTATGCGGTGCTGTATCGCACCGCCCCGATCTTCGCATGGCTGCGGGCGCCGGCGCGGTTCGGCGTGCTGGTCTCGCTCGCGCTGTCGGTGCTCGCCGGAATCGCAATCGCGCACCTGCTGCCGCGCACGCGCCGGGCGGCGATTGCCGGCGCCGTCATCGCCGCCGCCGCGGCGGTGGAGCTGGCGACGCCGCTGCGCTTCCGCCAGGTGCAGCCGTTCGCGCCGGCGTACGAGGTGCTCGCCACGCTGCCGCCCGGTCCCGTGATCGAGCTGCCGTTCCTCGCCAAGGACGGCGAGCTGCACGGCCACGCCAGCTACATGCTGCGCTCGACCTCGCACTGGATGCCGCTCATCAACGGCTACAGCGATTACATTCCACCGGAGTTCCAGGAGCGGGCGCAGTCCCTGCGCGGCTTCCCGAGCCGCGACGCGTTCCGCGCGCTGCGCGCGTCCCCGCCGCGCTACGCGGTCTTTCACCCGGCCGCGTATCGCGATCCGGCGCTGCTGCGGCGGAGGATGCTGGAGTTCGCCGACTGCCTGCGGCCCATCTACACGAAGGGAACGGCCGAGCTGTACGAGGTGCTGCTCGACTGCCCGGCGGCGCTGTCGTCAGCGGGCGACGACTGACGTTCCCGGCCGGCGGGGAGCGAAACCCGCCCGGATCGTCCTAGATTCGCGGCAGCGTCACGCCGCGCTGCTTGAGGTACTTGCCCTTCTTGTCGGCGTACGACACCTCGCACGGCTCGTCCCCCTGGAAGAACAGCACCTGCGCCAGCCCTTCGTTGGCGTAGATCTTCGCGGGCAGCGGCGTGGTGTTGGAGATCTCCAGCGTCACCGTGCCTTCCCACTCCGGCTCGAACGGCGTCACGTTGACGATGATGCCGCAGCGCGCGTAGGTCGACTTGCCGAGACACACCGTCAGCACGTCGCGCGGGATGCGGAAGTATTCGACGGTCCGCGCCAGCGCGAACGAGTTCGGCGGGACGATGCAGATGTCGGCTTTGATGTCGACGAAGGCGTGGGGATCGAAGTTCTTGGGGTCGATCACCGTGTTGTTGATGTTGGTGAAGACCTTGAACTCGTCGGCGACGCGGATGTCGTAGCCGTACGACGACAGTCCGTACGACACCACGCCTTCACGGACCTGGCGATCCTCGAACGGGTCGATCATCCCGTGCTCGAGGGCCATCTTCCGGATCCACGCGTCCGACTTGATGCCGGCCATGCGGCTACTGAAGCTCCATGCCGCGGAAGAAGTAGCCGAGCTCGAACGCGGCCGTCTCGGGGGCGTCCGAACCGTGCGTGGCGTTGGTCTCGATCGACGTGCCGAACTCTTTGCGGAGAGTATTGGCCTCGGCCTTGGCGGGGTCGGTGGCCCCCATCAGCGTGCGCCACTTCCTGATCGCGTCCGGCGCCTCCAGCGCCATCACCACGCAGGGGCCCGACGACATGAACCTCGTCAGGCTGGCGAAGAACGGGCGTTCCTTGTGGACGGCGTAGAACCCTTCCGCGTCTCCCTGCGACAAATGGACGAGGCGCATGGCACGAATGGTGAATCCGGCCTCCTCGATGCGCTGGAGGATCCGGCCGGTGTAGCGTGCCGCGACGGCGTCCGGCTTGATGATGGCAAATGTGCGTTCCATATCCTGAGGATTATATATGCGAGCTGATGAGCATGAAGGCGCGGTAGAGGGGGACAAGCCCACCGATCGGCCGCAGCAGGGCAACGAGAACGCCCCGGCGCTCGACGATCAGGGGCTGCCGGAGGACTGCGACAAGATCGCGCAGGACGTGATCGGCGCGAACGCCGACGAGACCCAGGGCTAGGCGGGGCCGGCGCCCTGCGTGGCGAGGTACAGCGCGTAGATCGACTGGCTTGCCGCCATGAAGAGGCGGTTACGGCGCGGACCGCCGAACGTGATGTTGGCGCAGACTTCCGGCAGGCGGATCCGCCCGAGCAGCTTGCCCTCGGGGTTCCGCACGATGACGCCGCTGTAGCCGAGCGCGCGTCCGGCGTTGCTCGACATCCAGACGTTGCCCTCGACGTCGCAGCGGATGCCGTCGGGCCCGCACTTCACGCCCTCGACCATGCAGTCGGTGAACAGGCGCCGGTTCGAAACGGCGCCATCCGTGCCGACGTCGAACACGTAGACCTCCCCTTTACCACCCGGACCCTTGTCGCCTGGTCCCTTTCCCGTGCTCGCGACATAGAGACGCCGGAAGTCCGGTGAGAAGCACAGGCCATTGGGGTCGGGCACCTGCTCTTCAGGGACGACCATCGTGATGCGGCCGCCGGAATCGACGCGATACACGTTCGTCGGCAGTTCGCGCTGCACTTCGCGTGTGGCGCCGCCCTCGTAGATCTGCGCGCCGTACGGCGGATCCGTGAACCAGACGCTGCCGTCCCTGTGGACGACCGCATCGTTCGGTGAATTGAGACGCTTGCCCTGGAACGCGTCGGCGATCACGGTCAGCGATCCGTCGTGTTCGTAGCGGACGACGCGCCGCGTCGCGTGCTCGCAGGAGATCTGGCGTCCCTGAAAATCGAAAGTGTTGCCGTTGCTGAAATGCGACGGGCTCCTGAAGACGCTGACGCGCCCATCGTCCTCGATCCACCGGAACTGCCGATCGGTCGGAATGTCGCTCCACAGCAGGTAGCGCCCCTGCGCATTCCAGGCGGGCCCTTCGGCCCACAACGCGCCCGTCCACAAGCGGACGATCGCCGCGTTCGGCTGCACGAGCGCGTTGAACGCGGGATCTGCCGTGAGCACGTCCGGATCGTTGAAGTACGTGGTCGTCGCCCCGGGCCCGAAGTCGCGCGGCGGGTTCGACACCACGGTCGGCGGCGAGGTCTGTTGCGCCGTCTGCGCGGACAGCACGCGACCGGCCGCCGCGGCCCCCGCCACGGCCAGGAATCCACGCCGTGAGACCGGCATCATCGTCCGCTCGCCGTCGTCGAAGGCTTCGACGGCTTCAGGTACTTGTCGTACCAGTCCAGATAGCGCTGCAGCCGATCCACCTTGTAGGTCGGGACCGTGATGCCGTGGAACTGGGCGGGATAGATCACCAGCTGCGTGTCGACGCCGAGGCTCTTCAGCGCCTGATACATCTGCTCGCTGCCCGCGGCAGGGACGTTGAAGTCCTTCTCCCCCACCATGAACAGCGTCGGCGTCTTGATCCGGTCGGCGTGGAAGAACGGATACGAGATCTTGATCCACAGATCGGGCGACTTCCACGGCGGCCCGATCTCCTGCTCGTACTGCGTGATGTACTGGTCGACGCCGTACATCGACAGCTGGAGCGCGCTGCCGGCGCCGCTCGTCGCCGCCTTGAACCGTCCGTCGGTCGCGATGGTGTAGTCGGTCAGGATGCCGCCATAGCTCCAGCCGCCGATGCCAAGGCGGGCCGCGTCGACGTACGGAAGCTTCTGCACATGGTCCATGGCGCCCAGCAGATCGACCACTTCCTTGCCGCCCCAGTCGGCATAGATCGCCTTCTGAAATGCGCTCCCCCGTCCGTTGCTGCCGCGGTAGTTCACCGCCACGACGACGTAGCCGTTGGCGGCGAAGAACTCGCGCTCGAAGCTGAAGGCGTGCTCGTCCTGGCCGTTGGGGCCGCCGTGAATGCGCAGCAGCGTCGGATACTTCTGCGAGGCGTTGAACGTCGGCGGCTTCACGAGCAGGCCGTGGACTTCGGTGCCGTCCTTGCTGATCGACGTGAATTCCTCGGTGGTCCCGAGCAGCACGTTCTTCAACCAGGCGTCGTTCTGATGTGACAGCCGGCGCAGCGTGCCGTTGCCCTGCGCCGACCCGGCCGCCCCTCGAGCCTGAGCGGCCGCGGGCTCGAAGGCCGCGACTTCCGCGGGCTCGGTGGCGGTCGAGACCAGCACGGCATACGAACCGTCGGGCCGCCCGGCGGACAGGTTGGCGATCACGCTCTTTCCGGTGACCAGGCGTTCGACCTTGCCGGTGGCGAGCGTCACGCGCGCCGGATACTGCGTGCGATCGTCGACCACCACGAATGCGAGCGACGACCCGCCTTCCTCCCACACCGGCTGACGGATCGGCCGATCGAGCGACTCGGCGAAGTAGCGCGGCTGTCCGCCGGCCGAGGGCACCACGGCCAGTCGGTTCTGCGAATAGGCCGAGTACTTCAGCTCCTCTCCGACCACGAACGCGATCTGCCGGCCATCCGGGCTCCACGAGAGCGGCCCTTCGTCAGACACCGGCGTGGTCGTGATCTGCCTGGGCTGCGCGCCGGGTCTGGCGTCGATCACCCAGACATCGGTGTTGTCGTGGCGATCCAGATCCCCGTCGCCGCGCTTGCTGACGAACGCGATCTTCGTCCCGTCCGGCGACCAGGCGGGCGACGACTCGTCGAACCGCGTGCCGCTGGTGAGGGCTTCCGCCTTCTTCGCCGCCAGGTCGAACACGTAGAGGTGCGACCGCGCGTTCCGCAGGTAGCCCTCCACGTCCTGCTTGAACTGGTAGCGATCGATGACGATCGGCGGCGGCGTCTTCTTCTTCTCCGGATCGGCCTTCTCGTCCTCTTTCGGATCGCGCGGGTCCGGCTCGTTGACGACGAACACCAGCCGCGTCGCGTCCGGCGCCCATTCGTAGTCGGCGATGCCTCCCTTGACGTCGGTGACCTTGATCGCTTCGCCGCCGGCGCGGTTCATCAGCCACAACTGCCCGTGCTTCGCCCCCTGGCGCGAGGAGATGAACGACAGGTACTTGTTGTCGGGACTCCAGCGCGGACGGGATTCGCCGTCGGGCGAGGACGTCAACTGGATCTCCTGAGTGCCGTCCCAGCTCGCCATCCAGATGTCGGTGTCGTTCTTGTCGGTGTCCTTGATGGCGCGGGAGACGACGTAGGCCACCCACTTGCCGTCCGGCGAGCGCTGCGGGTCGCGGACTTCCTTGAGGCTGTAGATGTCGTCGGCGGCGAGCGCGCGCTTCTGGGCGGCAGCGGGACTGGCGAACAGAACAGCCGCCAGTGCGGCGATGACAACGGTGTGCTTCATACCGCGCGACCCGGTTATCTGTGTTCTTCCATCACGGCGTCCAGCACCTCGCGTCCGGGGCGGACGGTACCGGTGGGCAGGAACGCCAGCGGCGTGTCGACCAGGTTGAGCTGGTTGACGAAGTCGTCCTTGTCCGGCTCGATGTAGAGGATGCCGGTGGCGAACTCGCCGCGTGCGTGGGTTTCGTGCATCAGCCGCATCGCCGCGAGCTTGTCGGTCGGATTGTACTCCTCGGCCACCTTCTTCAGGTACAGCTTCGACCCGTCGTGCATCGTCACCGCGGTGGTGGTGCCGGGGTCGTATTCGACGCTGATGTCCTCGAAGAACGGGACGAAGTTCACTTCGCCGCCGGGCTCGTCGTGCTCCTTCACGTAGGCGTAGCTCTTGGTCGAACCCTCGTGATCGTTGAAGGTGACGCAGGGGGAGAGCACGTCGATCATCGCCGTGCCGCGGTGCGCGATCGCCGCCTTCAGAATCGCGAGCAGCTGCTTCTTGTCTCCGGAGAACGAGCGCGCCACGAACGAGGCGCCGAGCTGGACCGCGAGCATGCAGGTGTCGATCGGCGGCAGGTCGTTGGGCTGGCCGTTCTTCTGCGTCGATCCGACGTCGGCGGTCGGCGAGAACTGCCCCTTGGTGAGTCCGTAGCAGCCGTTGTCTTCGATGATGTAGACCAGCGGCACGTTGCGGCGCATCAGATGGACGAACTGGCCGATGCCGATCGCGCCGGTGTCGCCGTCGCCGCTGACGCCGATGGCGATCATTTTACGGTTGGCGAGCAGCGCCCCGGTGGCCACCGACGGCATGCGTCCGTGGACCGAGTTGAAGCCGTGCGCGTCGGCCAGGAAATAGGCCGGGGTCTTGCTCGAGCAGCCGATCCCGGACAGCTTGATGACGTCGCGCGGATTGACGCCCATCTCGAAGAACGCGTCGATGATGCGCTCCGAGATGGCGTTGTGCCCGCAGCCGGCGCACAGCGTCGTCTTGCCGCCGCGATACGGCGCCATCTCGAGTCCGATCCGGTTCGTCTTGGCCTTGACTGGCTCGCCCATCATTCTCCCTCCCGCGCCGCCGTCGCCACCGCGGCCGCGCCGCGGCCCACCGCCGCCGCGGCCTCCACCGTGTCGCGCGCCTTGCGCCCTTCCTGCACCAGGATGTCGTCGGTAATCGAGCGTGCGTCGATCGGCAGCCCGTTGTAGTGCAGCACGCTGCGCACGTGATTCGTCGCGCCGGCGGGCAGCTCGATCCGCAGGAGCATCTTCATCTGTGCGTCGCGGTTCTGCTCCACCAGGTAGACCCGCTTGTAGCGGGCGATGAACGCGTCGACCTCGGCCGGGAACGGGAACGCGCGGAGCCGCATGTAGGCGGTCTTGAGGCCCGCCTCCTTCTCCAGCTGGGTGCGCGCCTCGACCACCGCCCAGTGGCTCGTCCCGTAGGCGACAATGGCGACCTCCGCGTCGGCGTCCTCGACGATGGGCGCCGGCACCTGCTGCTTCGCCGTCTCGTGCTTGCGCGCGAGGCGATCGACGTTCCGCTGATAGTCGTCCGGCCGCTCGCTGTACTGGCCGCGTTCGTTGTGCCCGGAGCCGCGGGTGAAATACGACGGCATGCCGGTGTCCGGGATCGTGCGATACGGAATCCCGTCGCCGTCCACGTCGCGGTAGCGGCCCCACTCGGCGCCGAGCGCCTTGACGTTCTCCGCCGTGAGCACCTTGCCGCGGTCGTAGACGCGATCGGGATAGGTGAACGGCGTCGACATCCACGTGTTCATGCCGAGATCGAGGTCGCTCATCACGAACACGAGCTGCTGGAAGCGCTCGGCGAGATCGAACGCATCCTGGGCCAGCTCGAAGCACTCCTCCACCGAGCTCGGAATGAGCAGGATCTGCTTGGTGTCGCCGTGCGACAGCAGGGCCGTGGACGCGATGTCTCCCTGCGCGGTCCGCGTCGGAAGGCCGGTCGACGGTCCGACGCGCTGGATGTCGAACACCACCCCGGGGATCTCGGCGTAATACGCCAGCCCGGCGAACTCGCTCATCAGCGATACACCTGGCCCCGACGTGGACGTCATCGCCCGCGCCCCCGCCCAGCCGGCGCCGAGCACCATGCCGATCGAGGCGATTTCGTCTTCGGCCTGCACGACCGCGTAGGTCGCCTTCCCGGTCGCCGGGTCGACGCGATACTTCTTCAGGTAGCCGATCAGCGCTTCGGGCAGCGACGACGAGGGGGTGATGGGATACCAGGCGACGACGGTGACGCCGGCGAACATGGCGCCGAGCGCGGCCGCGGTGTTCCCTTCGATCAGGATCATCCCGCCGGTCTTGTTCATCCGCTCGACGGCGAACGGATCCGCTTTCGTCAGGTGCTGCTTCGCGTAGTCCGCGCCCGCCTTCAGGGCGCCCATGTTGAGGTCGGCGGCCTTGACCTTCTTGCCGAACTGTTTGCGCAGCGCCTTCTCCATCTCCCCCATCTCGATGCCGAGGAGCTCGGAGAGCACGCCGTCGTAAATCATGTTCTTGACCAGCCGCCGCAGCTTGGCGTCGGTGCAGACGGTCGCCACGATCTTGTCGAACGGCACCGGATAGAACGTCAGGTCGGTGCGCAGCTGGTTCAGTTTCAGCGGCTCGTCATAGAGGACCGCGCGCCCGGGCTCGAGCGTCATCACGTCCTCCCTGGCGGTCTCCGCGTTCATCGCGACGAGGAAGTCGACTTCCTTCTTGCGCGCGATGAAGCCGTCGCGGTTGGCGCGGACGGTGTACCAGGTCGGCAGCCCGGCGATGTTCGACGGGAACATGTTCTTGCCCGAGACCGGGATGCCCATCTGGAAGATGGACCGCAGCAGCACGAGATTGGCGGTCTGACTGCCGGATCCGTTGACGGTGGCGACCTGGATGCTGAAGTCGTTGACGACCTTGTTCATAGTTTGCCGTTTACCGCATGACCTCTTGAACTGCGGCGCCGATGTCCGCCGGACTCTTCACGACGCGCACGCCGGCGGCGGCGAGCGCGTCCATCTTCTCCGCCGCGGTGCCCTTGCCGCCGGCGATGATCGCCCCGGCGTGCCCCATGCGGCGTCCCGGCGGCGCGGTCTGGCCGGCGATGAACCCGACCACCGGCTTGCGGAAATGCGTCCTGATCCACGCCGCGGCGTCCTGTTCGGCGTTGCCGCCGATTTCGCCGATCATCACGACCGCCTCGGTCTGCGGGTCGCCGGCGAACAGCGTCAGCGCGTCGATGAAGCTGGTGCCGATCAGCGGGTCGCCGCCGATGCCGATGCAGGTCGTCTGTCCCAGCCCGTTCCTGGTGAGCTGGTGGATCGCCTCATAGGTCAGCGTGCCGCTCTTCGAGACGATGCCGACCCGCCCTTCCTTGCAGATATGGCCGGGAATGATACCGGCCTTCGCCTGGCCGGCGGTAATCAGCCCGGGGCAATTGGGGCCGATGACCCGCGTCCTGCCGCCGCGGATGGCGCCGAAGACACGCAGCATGTCGAGCGTGGGGATGCCTTCGGTGATGCAGACGGCCAGGTCGAGCCCGGCGTCCGCCGCTTCGAGCACTGCGTCGGCGCCGCCCGGAGGCGGGACGAAGATCACGGACGCGTTGGCGCCCGTCGCGGCGACGCAGTCGGCCACGGTGTCGAACACCGGCCAGCCCTCGTGCGTGGTGCCGCCCTTGCCGGGAGTGACGCCGCCGACGACCGTGGTTCCGTACGCCGCCGCCGCCTTCGCGTGAAACGTCCCCTCGCGCCCGGTGATGCCCTGCACCAGCAGCCTGGTGTTCTTATCGATGAGTACGGCCATGTAGTTGCTTTTCTGACGCTTCCGCCGCCGCGACGACCTTCTCCGCGCCTTCTTTCATATCATCGGCGGTCTGGAAGTTCAGACCGCTGTCGCGCAGCATGCGCTTCCCCTGCTCCACGTTGGTGCCTTCCATGCGGATGACGATCGGGACGCGCACCCCCAGATCCTTCACCGCGGCAATCACCCCTTCGGCCAGGATGTCACAGCGCAGGATGCCGCCGAAGATGTTGATGAACACCGCCTGCACGCCGTGGTCGGCCATCAGGATGCGGAACGCGTTCTTGATCTGCTCCGCATTGGCGCCTCCGCCCACGTCGAGGAAGTTGGCCGGCTCGCCCCCCGCCAGCTTGATGATGTCCATCGTCGCCATGGCGAGGCCGGCGCCGTTCACCATGCACCCGATGTTGCCATCGAGCTTGATGTAATTGAGGCTGTACTTCGACGCCTCCACTTCCAGCGGGTCCTCTTCGCTCGGGTCGCGCAGCTCCTTGAACTCCGGGTGGCGGAACAGCGCGTTGTCGTCGAAGTTCATCTTGGCGTCGAGGGCCAGCAGCGCGCCGTCGCCGGTGACGATCAGAGGATTGATCTCGAGCAGCGAGGCGTCCGTGGCGACAAACGCGTCGTAGAGGGCGGTCATCACCTTGACCGCCTGCGCGACCTGCGGCCCGGCGAGGCCGAGCGCGAACGCGAGCTTCCGCGCCTGGAACGCGCTGAGCCCCAGCCCGGGGTGAATGAATGCCTTGTGAATCTTCTCGGGGGTCTCGTGCGCGACCTTCTCGATCTCGACGCCCCCTTCCCGGCTGACCATCAGGACGAGGCGCTCGCTAGAGCGATCCAGCACGATGCCAAGGTAGAGCTCGCGCGCGATGCTCAGCCCCTGCTCGATCAGCACGCGCTGGACCTTCTGCCCGGCAGGTCCGGTCTGATAGGTGACCAGGTTCATGCCCAGCATCTTCTCGGCCGCGGCCTGCGCCTCCGCCGGATTCCTGACCACCTTGACGCCGCCCCCCTTGCCGCGTCCGCCGGCGTGAATCTGCGCTTTCACCACCACGGTGCCGCCGCCGAGCCGCTGCGCCACCGCCGCCGCTTCCGGAGCGTTGAACACGACCTCACCCTGCGGGACCGGGACGCCGTACTTCGCCAGGAGGGCCTTCGCCTGATACTCGTGAATCTTCATGGGTGATCCTGACAATTGTAGTGCAGAACGGCCGATCCCTTCCGCATCCGGGGTTCGGATACAATCGCGGTGTGGCAGTTCGTCGGGTGTTTGGCAGTTCCGTCGGTACGAAGCTCCTCCTCGGCGTCACCGGTCTTCTCCTCTTCGCGTATCTCATCATTCACCTGCTCGGCAACCTGATCGTTTTCGCCGGCCAGGAAACGTTCAATCACTACGCGCATGCCCTCGCCGGCAATCCGCTGGTCGTGCCGGCGGAAATCGCGCTGCTCCTCTTCTTCGTCGTCCACATCTACAAGGCGGTGACGATGTGGGCGGCCAACCAGCGCGCGCGCCCGGTGGCCTACGCGAAGAAGACCTGGGCGGGGCATACCAGCCGCAAGTCGGTCGCGTCGACGACGATGATCTGGACCGGGCTGGCGATCCTGGTGTTCGTCATCATCCACGTGGCGCACATCAAGTACGGCGCGTGGTACGACATCGGCGAGCCGCCGGTGCGGGATCTCTACCGGACCGAAGTCGAGGTCTTCTCCTCGCCCGTCTGGGTGGCGGTCTACGTGATCGCGATGGTGCTGGTGGGATTTCACCTGCGCCATGGTTTCTCGAGCGCGTTCCAGTCGCTCGGCGCCAGCCACCCGACCTACACCAGGCGGCTCGTCGTCCTCGGCACGATCGTGGCGATCGTCATCGCCGGCGGTTTCGCCATCATCCCGATCTGGGTGTATCTGACGCGATGACGATCAGCGAGCGTCGAACCATGACTCTGGATTCCAGGACACCGGCGGGGCCGCTGGCCGACAAGTGGGATCGCCACAAGTTCGAGTCGAAGCTGGTGAACCCGGCGAACCGCCGCAAGTACACCGTCATCGTCGTCGGCACCGGGCTGGCCGGCGCCTCGGCGGCCAGCTCGCTCGGCGAGCTCGGGTACAACGTCAAGAGCTTCTGCATCCATGACAGCCCCCGCCGCGCGCACAGCATCGCCGCGCAGGGGGGGATCAACGCCGCGAAGAACTACCAGAACGACGGCGACAGCGTGCAGCGGCTGTTCTGCGACACGATCAAGGGGGGCGACTACCGCGCGCGTGAAGCGAACGTCTTCCGGCTGGCGCAGTTGAGCGTCAACATCATCGATCAATGCGTCGCGCAGGGGGTGCCGTTCGCGCGCGAATACGGCGGGCTGCTCGACAACCGATCGTTCGGCGGCGCCCAGGTGTCCCGCACGTTCTACGCCCGCGGCCAGACCGGCCAGCAGCTGCTCCTCGGCGCCTACCAGTCGATGATGCGGCAGGTCGACAAGGGGAGCGTGCAGCTGTTCCCCAACCGCGAGATGCTGGACCTGGTGGTCGTGAACGGCCAGGCGCGCGGCGTCGTCTGCCGCAACCTGCTGACGGGCGCCCTGGAGCGCCACGCCGGCCACGCCGTCCTGCTCTGCACCGGCGGCTACGGCACCGCCTACTACCTTTCCACCAACGCGGTGAACTCGAACGTCACCGCGGCGTGGCGCGCCCACAAGCGCGGCGCCTTCTTCGCCAACCCGTGTTACACGCAGATCCATCCGACCTGCATCCCGGTCTCGGGCACGCACCAGTCGAAGCTGACGCTGATGTCCGAGAGCCTCCGCAACGACGGCCGGGTCTGGGTCCCGAAGAACCCGGGGGACAAGCGGCCGCCGCAGCAGATTCCCGAAGAGGACCGCGACTACTATCTCGAGCGCAAGTATCCGAGCTTCGGCAATCTGGTGCCGAGAGACGTCGCGTCGCGCAACGCCAAGAGCGTCTGCGACGAGGGGCGCGGCGTCGGCGAGAGCGGCCTCGCCGTGTACCTCGATTTCGCGGACGCGATCAAACGGCTCGGCGCGGCGGTGATCAAGGGGCGCTACGGCAACCTCTTCGACATGTACCGGAAGATCACCGACGAGGATCCCTACGCGGTGCCGATGCGGATCTATCCCGCCATCCACTACACGATGGGCGGGCTGTGGGTGGACTACAACCTGATGAGCAACGTGCCGGGCCTGCACGTGCTGGGCGAGGCGAACTTCTCCGACCACGGCGCCAACCGGCTCGGCGCCAGCGCGCTCATGCAGGGACTGGCCGACGGCTACTTCGTCATCCCGTATACGCTGGCCCACTACCTGGGCAGCACCCTCTTCCCCGCCGTCACGACCGACGACGACGCGTTCGCCGAAGCGGAGTCGGCGGTGCAGAAGCGGATCGACGCGCTGCTGCGCGTGAAAGGGTCGGAGACGCCGCGCCAGCTCCATCGCCGGCTCGGCCAGCTGCTCTGGGATCACGTCGGGATGGCGCGCGACGAACAGGGGCTCCGCCACGCGCTCGCCGAGATTCCGCGGCTGCGCGACGAGTTCTGGCAGAACCTGTCGGTCCCCGGCGAGGCGAACAACCTGAACAAGAACCTCGAATACGCCGGCCGGGTTGCCGACTACCTCGAATTCGCTGAAGTGCTCGCGCTCGACGCGCTCCACCGGACCGAGTCCTGCGGCGGCCACTTCCGCGAGGAGAGCCAGACCCCCGACGGCGAAGCGCTGCGCGACGACGTGAATTTCGCCTACGCGGCGGCGTGGGAATTCAAGGGGGTGGGGGCGGCGCCGGAGCTCCACAAGGAGCCGCTGCACTTCGAATACGTGAAGCCCTCTCAGCGGAGCTACAAATGAGCGTCGAGCTGTCAGCTCCCGGCCGTCAGCTCCCGGCTTTCAGCTGACCAACCGATGCGAATCAACCTCAGAGTCTGGCGTCAGCCCGGCCCGAACAAGCCCGGCAAACTGGTGGAATACACCGCACCGAGCGTGTCGCCGGACATGTCGTTCCTCGAGATGCTCGACGTCGTCAACGAGGGACTGATCGCGAAGGGCGAGGATCCGATCGCGTTCGATTCGGACTGCCGCGAGGGGATCTGCGGGACCTGCGGCTTCATGATCGACGGCCTGGCGCACGGCCCGATGCGCGCCACCACCGTGTGTCAGCTGCACATGCGCTCGTTCAAGGACGGCGACACGCTGACGCTCGAGCCGTGGCGGGCGCGCGCCTTTCCGATCGTCAAGGACCTGGTGGTCGATCGCAGCGCGCTGGATCGGATCATTCAGGCGGGCGGGTATACCTCCGTCAACGTCGGCGGCGCGCAGGACGGCAACGCCATCCTGATCCCCAAGCCGACGGTCGAGCAGGCGATGGATGCGGCGCAGTGCATCCAGTGCGGCGCCTGTGTCGCCGCCTGCAAGAACGCGTCGGCGGCGCTGTTCACCTCCGCCAAGATCTCGCACCTCGGACTGCTGCCTCAGGGGCAGATCGAGCGCTCTACCCGGGTCGTCCGCATGGTGGCGCGGCACGATGCCGAAGGGTTCGGCAGCTGCTCGAACGAGGGGGAATGCGAGGCCGTCTGCCCGAAAGAGATCTCGATCACCAACATCGCCCGGATGAACCGCGACTACTTCGCCGCGACGCTCATCCGGGGCGGCCGCTGATCCGCAGGCGCTACTTGGTGAACGAGATGGCGGCGCTGCGCGACACGCCCCCCGACCAGACGGCGCTGACCGTCGCCAGATAGTTCCCCGCAGCCAGGCTGTTGAACAGCGTCGTGATGTCGACCGTCGCAGTGCCGGTGGCGTCGAGCGCCGGCTTGCCCAGCGACTGCCGGACGATCGCGGTTGCCGTGGCGGGATCCGCGCCCGCGGCGAAGAACTCGAGCACGTAGTCCGTCGCCTTCGCCATCTCCGTGCTCGTGGTGGTGAACGCCAGCTTGATCGGGGTGGCCGGGACGCCGACCGTCACGCTGATCGTCGACGACGTGCCGGATGCGCCTTGCGCGTCGTAGGCCACGGCGCGGAATCCGTACACGCCCGCGGCCACGCCCGACACGGTCACCGTATATGGCGCGGCACTGTCGGAGCCGAGCAGCGTCGTCCCCGAATAGAACTCGACGCGCGCGAGCTGGTTCTCAGGGTCGCTGGCCGTTGCCGTCAGCGTGATCGATGCCGGAGCGGTGAACACCGAGCCGCTGGCGGCGATGGAGACCACGGGCGGATTGTTCACGGGCGCGCTCTCGACGACCGAGAAGGTGTCGAGCTTCGCGGTGGTCGCCGCGGTCGCGTTGTGGCTGGTCGCCGCGATCCCGACGTACACCTGATCGGGCAGCACGATCGAGTCGGAACCGATCGCAACCCAGTTCACGCCGTCGGCCGACCGGTAGGCGGTCACGAGGCTGCCGCTGCGCTTCAACCGCACCCACCCGGGCGGCGCCGCAGTGGCCCCGGTCGTATGCACCGTGAGGCCGCCGGTCACGTTGCGGCGCTGGAACGCGGACCCCTTCCCGGCCGACATCAGCGCGAGCCCGTGCGCGGCATTGGCATCGAGCGACGCCCGGATCATGACGCCCGCTTTCGACCACGGATCGGCGTAGCTGATCGATGCCACGCGCACCTTCACGTCGATGTCGCCTGAGGCCTGCTGATAGACGTAGTGGAACTGATCCGACGTGCCCCAGATGTCGACACCCGCCGCGGTGAGGGTGTAGGTCCCGTTGGCGAACGCGGCGCTGCCCTTCAGTGCCGGCTGCCCGATGTCGGCGCTCGCCTGTCCGCCCGGCAGCGCGGAGGGCACCGTCATCGTGACCTGCGACACCCTGAACGCGCCGGCGGCGAAAGTATTGCGGCTCGTGGCCGCGATGCCGACGTAGGCAGTGGCCCCGAGCTGAATCGTGTCGCTGCCGATCGTGCGCCAGGTGATGCCGTCGGTCGAGGAGTACGCCGTGACCAGATTGTCCAGGCGGACGAGCCGGACCCAGCGCGGCGCGTACGCCAGCTCGCCGGCGGTGTGGACGCTCAACGCGCCGGTCGTGGGACGCCGCTGGAAGGCGAGCCCCTTCGAGTACGACACGAGCGCGAAGCCATGCGCGGCATTCGCCTGCAGCGAGGCGCGCACCATCACGCCGACCTTTGCCCACGTGGAGGTCGCCGGAACGCTGTCGACCCGGATGCGGACGTCGACGTTGCCGGAAACCGGAATGTAGGCGAAGTGAAACTGGTCGCTCGCGCCCCAGATGTCCGCGCCGGACGCGTTGATCGTCACGGAGCTTGGCGCGATGAACGAGGACGACCCGGCCACGAGTGGCGACCCGACGTCCTGACTGGCCCACGGAGCGGGGAGCGGCGATTGTGCGTAGGCGAGCCCGACTGTTCCGAACGACAGACCGACAACCAGTGCCGCAGCGCGGCACACGTAGACCCTTGAAACCATGTGGCAGAGCTCCAACGCAGGGTGGGGAACCGCCATGACTGTGGCAAAGGGTCTGCCCGGTTTGCATTACAGAGGCAGCATGGCTGCCGCTGATTTCTTGATTTTTGTTAGCGTTCTGCGGAAGAGCTCGGAGGGCCGGCGGACGCGATGAGGGGGCGATCGTGTAACGGTGTAATCGTTACCCAAAAACAGGCGAACGGCTGAGCACGCTGACCGTGCTCAGCCGCGCGTCATCACACCTTGATGACGTCGGTCAGTTCCTTGACCGCGGCGGCGGACTTCTTGAGCGCCGCGTCTTCTTCCGGCGTGAGCGTGATCTGGATGATCTGCTCGACTCCGCGCGCGCCGAGCTTGATCGGCACGCCGACGAAGAGATCCCGGATGCCGTATTCTCCCTGCAGGAACACCGAGCACGGAACGATCTTCTTCTTGTCCTTGAGAATGATCTCGACCATTTCGGCCGCGGCCGAACCGGGGGCGTACCAGGCGCTCGTCCCGACCAGCCTGGTGATCTCGGCGCCGCCGTCAGCCGTGCGCCTGCCGATGGCGGCGATCGTCTCGGCCGACAGACCCGGATAGTCCGGCAGCGGAATCCCGGCAATCGTCGAGTAGCGCGGCAGCGGCACCATCGTGTCGCCGTGGCCGCCGAGCACGAACGCGTGGATGTTCTCCACCGAGACGCCGGTCTCCATCGCGATGAACGTGCGCATGCGCGCCGAGTCCAGGATGCCGGCCATGCCGATGACCCGCTCACGAGGGAACCTGCTGATCCGGTAGACCGCCTGGCACATGGCGTCGAGCGGGTTCGCCACCGGGACGATGATGCAGTTGGGCGAGTACTTGATGATCTGCTCGGTGACCGACTGCATGATCTTGTAGTTCGTCTGCAGCAGGTCGTCCCGGCTCATGCCGGGCTTGCGCGGCACCCCGGACGTGATGACGACGACGTCGGAATTCGCGGTTTCCTTCCATCCCGCCTCGTCGGCGCCGGCGCCGATGATGCGCGAGTCGGACCCCTCGATCGGGCACGCCTGGTACATGTCCAGCGCGACCCCTCTGGCCTTCTGATCCGCGATGTCGATGATGACGACGTCCGCGAGCTCCTTGTCGGCGACCGCGCGCGCGACGGTTGCGCCGACGTTGCCGGCGCCTCCTACCACTGTGACTTTTCTGTTCATGCGTCTCCTGGATCTTCCCAATCCTACATGCTGCCGATGATGCGGTCGCCGAACTCCGAGCACTTCACCTCGGTCGCGCCGTCCATCAGCCGCGCGAAGTCATAGGTGACCGTCTTCGCCGTGATGGCGCCGTCCATCCCCTTCACCACCAGATCCGCCGCCTCCGGCCAACCGAGGTGGCGCAGCATCATTTCACCCGACAGGATCACGGAGCCCGGGTTCACCTTGTCGAGATTGGCGTACTTCGGCGCGGTGCCGTGGGTCGCCTCGAAGATGGCGTGGCCGCTCAGGTAGTTGATGTTGCCGCCGGGCGCGATGCCGATGCCGCCGACCTGCGCCGCGAGCGCGTCGGAGAGATAGTCGCCGTTGAGGTTCGGGGTGGCAATCACGTCGAAGTCGTCGGGGCGGGTGAGCACCTGCTGCAGCGTGATGTCGGCAATCGCATCCTTGATCACGATGCCGGCCCCCGGCTTTCCCTGCGGGATCCGGCACCACGGTCCGCCGTCGATCTCCTCCGCGCCGAAGAACTGCTTCGCGACCTGGTAGCCCCAGTCGCGGAACGCGCCTTCGGTGAACTTCATGATGTTGCCCTTGTGGACGAAGGTGACGCTCCTGCGCTTGTTCTGGATGGCGTAGCTGATGGCGCTGTGGATCAGCCGCTCCGAGCCGAGGTAGCTGATCGGCTTCAACCCGACGCCGACCTGCACGCCCGTCGCACGCTTCGGCGCGCCGATCTCCTCGAGCGCCCGCTGCCAGTCCGCGGAGGCCTCGGCGGTGCCGAACCGGACCTTCTTGAACTCCTTGGGGAACTCCCTGGCGAAGAAGTCGAGCACCTTCTGCGCTTCGGGCGTGCCGGGCGCGTACTCGATGCCGGCGTAGATGTCTTCCGTGTTCTCGCGGAAGATCACCATGTCCACCTTCTCCGGATGCTTCACCGGCGACGGCACGCCGCGGTACCAGCGTACCGGGCGCAGGCAGACGTAGAGATCGAGCAACTGCCGGAGGGCGACGTTCAACGATCGGATGCCGCCGCCGACCGGCGTCGTCAACGGCCCCTTGATGCCGACGAAGTATTCGCGGAACGCTTCGACGGTGTCGTCCGGCAGCCAGTTGTCGAACAGCTTCGCGCTCTTCTCGCCGGCGTAGACCTCGAGCCAGGCGATCTTGCGCGTGCCGCCGTAGGCCTTGGCGACCGCGGCGTCGAGCACCCGCACGCTCGCGCGCCAGATGTCGGGCCCGGTGCCGTCACCTTCAATAAAAGGAATGATCGGATCGTCGGGTACGACGAGGCGACCGCTCTTTCGAGTAATGGCAGTGCCGGTGGCCGGCGCTTTGAGAGTCGAGAAGTTCGGCATTAGGTCACGTCCCCGTTCCGTCGTTTCCGGTTCTTCACAGAATCTGTGGAAAAGCTTGTGGAAAACCGCGCCCCGACCGGCGCTCCGGGCGCGTCAAATCGGGCGATTCATGCGGTTTGCACCACGATGGTGCGCTCTCCTTCCGCTGGAAAAAAACGAAACATTATAATCTGGCGTGCACATCGTCATCGCTGATTCTCTCCCCGCCACCGCCGCCGACGCGCTCCGTGCCGCCGGATGGTCCGTCGACACGAAATCCGGACGCAAGCCCGACGAGCTCGCGCGCGATCTCGCCGAGGCGGACGCGCTGATCGTCCGCAGCGCCACGCAGGTCACCGCGCAACTGATCGAGGCCGCGCCCAGGCTGCGCGTCATCGCCCGCGCCGGCACCGGCGTCGACAACGTCGACGTCCCCGCCGCCACCGCGCGCGGCATCCTGGTGATGAACGCCGCCGGCGCCAACAGCATCAGCGTCGCCGAGCTGGCGCTCGGGCTCATGCTCGGGATGGCGCGCGCCATCCCCGCCGCGGACGCGTCGATGAAGCAGGGGGTGTGGGACAAGAAGCGCTTCATGGGCACCGAGCTCCGCGGCAAGGTGCTCGGCGTCATCGGCTTCGGCCGCATCGGCCGCGAGGTCGCGACCCGGGCGCGCGCGTTCGGGATGGACGCGATCGCCTACGATCCGTTCATCGCCTCGCGCGCCGCCGACGCGGCCGGCGTGCCGCTGGTCGAGCTCGACGCGCTGCTCGGCCGATCCGACTTCATCACGCTGCACGTGCCGGCGCTGCCCGAGACGCGCCACATGATCAATGCCGAGTCGATCGCCCGCATGAAGAAGGGTGTCCGGATCGTGAACACCGCGCGCGGCGAGCTGATCGACGACGGCGCGCTGGCCAACGCGATCAAGACGGGGCACGTCGCCGGCGCCGCGCTGGACGTGTTCGATCCCGAGCCGCCGACCGATGCGCGGCTCACGTCGCTGCCCCAGGTGATCGCCACGCCGCACATCGCGGCCTCCACGGTCGAAGGCCAGGAACTGGTCGGCAACGAGACCGCGCTGCAGGTCCGCGACTACCTGAAGGACGGCATCATCCGCAACGCCGTCAACTTCCCGTCCGTCCCGCCCGACGACGTGCCGAAGCTGCGGCCGTACCTGGACCTGGCGAACCGGCTGGGGGCCCTCGTCGCGCAGCTGCAGCCGGATCCGGCTGAGGAGATCGGCATCCGCTACTACGGCCCGCTGATGAGCGAGTACGAGAACGTGATCGGCAGCGCGGTGCTCGCCGGCGCGCTGTCGAAGGTGGCCATCGTGACGGCGGTGAACGCGCGCGCCGTCGCCTCCGAGCGCGGCATCGACGTGGTGGAATCGCGCAGCACGCGGCCGCGCGACTACATGCACGTCATCTCGGTGCGGCTGCGCAGCGGCCGGCGCGAGCGCTGGGTCGAAGGCATCGTCGTCGAGCCGTCGACGCCGCGGCTCGCCCTGCTGGACGGCGTGCCGATCGAAGCGCCGCTCACCGGCACGCTGATCGTGATGGCGAACGAGGATCGTCCGGGCGTCATCGGCAGCGTCGGAACGACGCTCGGCAAGCACGGTGTGAACATCGCCAGCTTCGCGCTCGGCCGCAACGACTCGGGCGCAGCCGGCGTGATCAGCGTGGACACGACGTCCGGCCTGGACGACGCCGTCCGGGAAATGCGCGGGCTGCCGCCGGTCTGGGAAGCAGTGGTGGTCAGGCTGTAGCAAACCCGCCGGCGTTTTGGGAGTTTTGGGAGTTTTGGGAGTTGGGCGTTGGGAGTTACTTGGGCGTTGGGCGTTGAGGAGTTGGGAGTTGACGCAACTCAGCGCAACGCCAGCCTTCGATACCCGTTGTTGACGAGATCCTGCAGCTCCACGGCGTCGGCGCCGATCTTCGTCACCTTGTAGCGCTCGCCGACGCGATCGCCTTCCGCCACCATGAAGAGGGCGTCGCCGTCCCCGCCGATCACGGCGGTGCGGCGGAATCCGCCAATCACGTACTCCTCGGCGATGCCCATCAGCGTGAGCGCCGGCGGCGGCGGCACGAACACGGGCGGCGGCTCCTCGACCGCGGCGGCCGCGGCCGGCGCCGCGCCGCGGACGTGGCGCGGCGTCATGCCGAAGGCGAAGGGATTGCGGGAGCTGTTCTCGGGGGCCGGCGCCTGCGCCAGGCGGGCCTGCAGCCGCGCCGCCTGCGCGTGCACGTCGTCGGCGATCGCAGTGGGCGCCACCGCGGGAACCGCTCGCGCGCGATCGCTGGCGCGATCGGCGTCCTGCGACGGCATGTTCGCGGCCGCGATCCAGGCCACCAACAACCCGCCGCCGGCGACATAAAGGATCGTTCTGCCGGCGCTCATGGCCATCGCTATTCTACCGCCAGCGGCGGCCGATCGGCGCGGCTGTGGTAAGATTTGCCGTGCCCCCTGTTTCTGACACCGGGCCTTCCTCTTTTCGGATTCCTGTCTCCGCCGTCGCCATCATCCCCGCGCGATACGAGTCGAGCCGTCTCCCCGGCAAGGCGCTGGCGGACATCGCCGGCCGTCCGATGATCGAGCACGTCTACCGCCGCGCCGCCGCGGCGGCGGCGGTCTCGCGGGTGATCGTCGCCACCGACGATCGCCGCATCTTCGACGCGGTGCGCGGCTTCGGCGGCGAGGCGGTGATGACCTCGGCCTCGCATCAGAGCGGCACGGATCGGCTGGCGGAGGCGGCCGCCTCGCTCGCCTGCGACGTCGTCGTCAACGTGCAGGGGGACGAGCCGCTGCTCGCGCCGGACACGATCGACGCCGCGGTGGCGCCGTTCACCTGCGACAGCGCGCTCGAGATGAGCACGCTGCGGCGCGCCATCACCGATCCGGCGGAGCTGCTGAATCCGAACGTCACGAAAGTGGTCGTCGACCGCGACGGCTTCGCGATGTATTTCTCGCGCGCGCCGATCCCGTTCACCCGCGCCGGACAGCCGCCCGCGCCCGCCTGGGCGCACATCGGGCTGTACGTCTACCGCCGATCGACGCTGCTGCGCATCGCGGCGCTGCCGCCGACCGCGAACGAACGCGCCGAAGCGCTCGAGCAGCTGCGCGCGCTCGAGCACGGCATCCGCATCAAGGCGATCGAAACCGACCGCGACACCATCGGCGTCGACACCCGCGACGATCTCGAACGGGTGCGCGCCATGCTGGCCCCCATCACCACCTGAGAGACCCAGATGCAACAGTCCGACAAGCGGCCCGTGAAATACATCCTCGTGACCGGCGGCGTGGTTTCCTCGCTCGGCAAGGGCCTGGCGGCCGCTTCGATCGGCGCGCTGCTCGAAGGGCACGGCTACAAGGTCGCGCTCCAGAAGTTCGACCCCTACATCAACGTCGACCCCGGCACGATGAGCCCGTACCAGCACGGCGAGGTCTACGTCACCGATGACGGCGCCGAGACCGACCTCGACCTCGGGCACTACGAGCGGTTCACCAACCAGGTCACCACCCGGAACAACAACTGGACGACCGGGAAGATCTACCTGCAGGTCATCCAGAAGGAACGGCGCGGCGATTACCTCGGCCGCACCGTCCAGGTGATTCCGCACATCACCAACGAGATCAAGGATGCGATCAAGACCGTGGCGCGGGACGTGGACGTGGTGCTGGTCGAGATCGGCGGCACGGTCGGCGACATCGAAAGCCTGCCGTTCGTCGAAGCGATCCGCCAGCTCCGCCAGGACGTCGGCCGCGAGAACACGCTCTACATCCACCTCACGCTGGTGCCGTTCATCGGCGCGGCCGGCGAGCTGAAGACCAAGCCGACGCAGCACAGCGTCCGCGACCTGCGCGCCATCGGCATCCAGCCCGACATCCTGCTCTGCCGCACCGATCGCCACCTCGATCAGGACATCAAGCGGAAGATCGCGCTGTTCTGCGACGTCGACGAGGAGGCGGTCATCACCGCGCGCGACGTCTCGAGCATCTACGAGGTGCCGACCGTGCTCGCCGAGGAGGGGCTCGATCGCATCGTCCTGCAGCGCCTTCACCTGCCCGCCAGCGAGGCGCGGATGGACGCGTGGATCGATCTCGTCGACCGCATCAGGAACCCGTCGGACGAGCTGACCATTCACGTCGTCGGCAAGTACGTCGGCTACGAGGACTCGTACAAGAGCCTCAACGAAGCGCTCTACCATGGCGGCTTCAAGCACCGGTTGAAGGTGAACATCCGCTGGGTGGAAGCGGAAGCGCTCGAGCAGCGCGGCGGCGAGCAGCTGCTCGACGGCGCGGACGGCATCCTCGTCCCCGGCGGGTTCGGCGATCGCGGCACGCGCGGCATGATGCGCGCCGCGCAGATCGCCCGCGAGCGCAGCATTCCCTACTTCGGCATCTGCTACGGCTTCCAGTGGGCCGCGGTCGAATACGCCCGGCACGTCTGCGGCATCGCCGACGCCGATTCGACCGAGTGCGCCCCCGACACCAAGTCGAACGTGATCTACAAGCTCCGCGATCTGCTCGGGGTCGACGATCTCGGCGGGACGATGCGGCTCGGATCGTACGAGTGCCGCCTGAAGCCCGGCTCGCGGGCGCAGGCGCTCTACGGCAGCGACGTCATCGCCGAGCGCCACCGCCATCGCTACGAATTCAACTGCCTGTTCGAGAAGACGCTGACGGAGAAGGGGCTGGAGATCGTCGGCCGCTCGCTGGACGGCAAGTTCGTCGAGATCATCGAGCTGCCCGATCATCCGTACTACGTCGCGGTGCAGTTCCACCCCGAGTTCAAGTCCAAGCCGCTGAAGCCGCACCCGCTGTTCGCCGGATTCGTGGAGGCGGCGCTGCGCCACAAGCAGGCGACCCGCCAGCCGGCCGCGGCCTCCGTGGTAGGGTAAGCGCGTGCTCACCTCCCGGGTGGACCTTGGCGGCGCGAGCCTGGGCGGCGGCGGCCCCCTGGCGCTCATCGCCGGGCCCTGCGTGATCGAGAGCGAAGCGCACGCGATCGAGACCGCGCTGGCGCTGCGCGACATGGCGCGCCGCGCCGGCACGCCCTTCGTCTTCAAGGCGTCGTTCGACAAGGCGAACCGCACGTCGGCGCACGCATTCCGCGGCCCCGGCCTCGTCGAAGGCCTCCGCGTGCTCGCCCGGGTCGCGGAAGAAGCCCGCGTGCCGATCCTCACCGACATCCACGAGCCGTCGCAGGCCGCGCCCGCCGCGGAAGTGGCGGACGTGCTGCAGATTCCCGCGTTCCTCTCGCGGCAGACCGATCTGATCGTCGCCGCGGCGCGCACCGGGCGGGCGGTGAACCTGAAGAAGGGGCAGTTCCTCGCCCCGCTCGACATGCGGCACGCGATCGAGAAGGTCACCGCCGCCGGCAACAGCAAGGTGATCGTGACCGAGCGCGGCTACAGCTTCGGCTACAACAACCTGGTGGTCGACATGCGCGCCTTCCCCATCCTGCGCACCCTGGGCTATCCCGTCGTCTACGACGTGACGCACAGCCTGCAGCTGCCGGGCGCCGGGGACGGCGTCACCGCCGGACAGGCCGAGTTCATCGAACCGATGGCCTGCGCCGGCGCCGGCGCCGGCATCGACGGCGTGTTCATGGAAGTTCACCAGGATCCGTCACGGGCGAAGAGCGACGCGCAGAACGCGCTCCGCCTGGATCTGCTGCCGGCGCTGCTCGACAAGCTGGTGCAGATTCACCAGGTTCGCGCCGCCGCGGCGGTGCCGCGATGAGCCAGGAGACCACCACGATTCTGGACCTCGCGCGGAAGGTCCTGCGCCTCGAGGCAGCCGCGATTCTCGGCCTGGTCGATCGACTGAACGGCGACTTCGAACGGGCGGTCGACCTGCTGTTCGAGTGCCGCGGCCGGGTCATCGTCACCGGCATGGGCAAGTCCGGGATCATCAGCCGGAAGATCGCCGCGACCTTCTCCAGCATCGGCACCTCCGCGTTCTTCCTGCATCCCGCCGAGGCCATTCACGGCGATCTCGGCGCGATCCGCGATGACGACGTGGTGCTGGCGCTGTCGCACAGCGGCGAGACCGAGGAGCTGATCCGGCTGTTCGAATCGATCCGCCGCCTCGGCGCAAAGCTGATTGCCATCACCGGGTCGCCGAAGTCGACGCTGGCGCGCGCCGCCGACGTGACGCTCGACTGCAGCATCGCCAAGGAAGCGTGCCCGATGAATCTCGTCCCGACGGCGAGCACGACCGCGTCGCTCGCGCTGGGCGACGCGCTGGCGATGTCGCTGCTCGTCCGCAAGGGGTTCCGCGAGGAGCAGTTCGCGGCCTTCCATCCCGGCGGCAAGCTGGGCAAGAAGCTGATGAGCGTCGAGCAGGTGATGCACGGCGGCGACGCCGCGCCGATCGTGGCGATGTCGGCGGTGATGCCGGACGTGATCCACCAGATGTCGAGCAAGCGCCTCGGGATGACCTGCGTCGTCGACGACGAGGGGCGGCTGGCGGGCGTCTTCACCGACGGCGACCTGCGCCGGCTGATGGTGGCGCGGCCGCCGAACGCGGTGCTGGCGCTCACCGCCGGCGAGGCGATGACGCCCCGGCCGCTGACCATCTCGCGCGCCATGCTGGCGGTCGAAGCGCTGCGCATCATGGAAACCCACAAGATCACTTCCGTCGTCGTCGTCGACGCGGACCGGCGCGTCGACGGCGTGGTGCACCTGCACGACCTCTGGCGCACGCAAATGTTCTGACCGTGCGCGACCTCAAGCTGCTGCTGTTCGACGTCGACGGCGTCCTCACCGACGGCACGATCCTGGTCCACGCCGACGGGAGCGAATCGAAGCACTTCAACATCCGCGACGGCGCCGGGATGGTGTGGGCGCAGCGCGCCGGCCTGTCGATCGGACTGCTGTCGGCGCGGTCGGCCGATGCCACGGCCGCGCGCGCGGCGCAGCTGGGAATCAGGATCGTGTCGCAGGGGGGCGCGGACAAGCTGGCGGAGTACGAGCGGATCCTCGCCGACAACGGATTGACGGACGGTCAGGTGGGCTACATGGGGGACGATCTGCAGGATCTGCCGGTGCTGCGGCGGGCGGGATTCTCGGCTGCGCCGGCGGATGCCGCGCCCGAGGTGCGTGCCGCCGTGCAGTGGGTGAGCCGGAGCGCCGGCGGCCGCGGCGCGGCCCGCGAATGCATCGAGCACGTGCTGCGCGCGCAGGGACACTGGAAGACCGCGGTGTCGGGATTCCTCGACGCTTGATGGGCACATCGTCCGCGCTGCTCATCGGACTGCTCGCCCTGCTGGCCGGTCTCGCCGTCGGCAAGGCCTGGGAGCGGTACAAGCTGAAGGACGGCGTCTGGATCGACCGGCGCCGCGCCCGCGAGTCCCCGCACTACATGCTGGGGCTGAACTTCCTCGTCGCCAACCAGATCGATCAGGCGATCGACGAGTTGTCCAAGGCGGCGCAGCAGGCCGGGGACCCGCTCGAGATCCATCTGATCCTCGGGAACCTGTATCGCGAGAAGGGGCAGGTCGGGCGGGCGATCCAGGAACACCAGGGGCTGCTGCAGCGGCCGAAGCTGCGCAAGCTGGAACACGCCAACGTGCTCCTCTGCCTCGGGCTCGACTACCGCAGCGGCGGCTTCGTCGATCGCGCCATCGCCGCGTTCAGCGAGGTGCTCAAGCTCGACCCGGACAACCGCTACGCGCTGTCGAACCTCGAGAAGCTGTACGAGGATCAACACCAGTGGAACGAGGCCTACGCGATGCGCCAGCGGCTGGCGGCGCTGTCCTCGACGCCTTCGGGCGGCGCGGATTCACCGCGGCACGACGAAGTGCTGGCGTTCCTCGAGAACGAGTTCGGGCAGGCAGCCTTGAAGAGCGGCGACATGAAGGAAGCGTCGCGCCGCTTCCAGGCCGCGATCGAACGCGATCCGCGCAACACGCCCGCGCATCTGAGTCTGGGCGACCTCAGCATCCGGCAGGGCGACACCGCGGGAGCGGTCGCCGCCTGGGAGAAGATGATCGAGTCGTCCCCCGGCCGCGCGTATCTCGCGTTCGATCGCCTGGAGTCGGCGTACGCGGCGCTGGGCACGCCCGAGCGCTTCCCCGCGCTCTGCGAGAGCCTGATCGGGGGGAATCCGCAGGACTGGCGCGCCCGCCTGGCCCTGGCCCGCCATCTCGCCGGGCGCGATCGGCCGGCCGACGCGCTCGAGCTGCTCTTCCAGGCGCTGGTCCACCATCCGCACGCGCTCGTGCTCCACCAGGCGATCTGGCAGACGCTGTCGCAACTGCAGCTGCCGCCGGCGCTGGTGGCGCGCTACGAAGACCTCACGCGCGACGCCATCTTCTACCTCGACCCGCACGTCTGCTTGAAGTGCCGCTACCGGAGCACCGAACTGCTCTGGCAGTGCCCGCATTGCCACGAATGGAACACATTCGTCGAGGAGCGAATCGCGCCGGCGAAAGACAGCGCCGAAGTCTAGCGAGCGGCGGCTTCACCGCTGCTCCCGCAGTCGATCGTGAACCTCGCGCACCTGCCGGTCGGTCTCGGCATATCCGCGATCGGTCCAGATGACGTGCGTCGCCCGCTTCACCTTCTCCTCGATCGGCCACTGCGCGGCGAGGCGGCCGCGGGCGTCGCGCTCGGACAGACCGTCGCGCGCCATGACGCGGCGCACCTGTTCCTCCGGGCTGCACGCCGCCACCACGACGGCGTCGAAGTCGTGGTTGTGGCCGGTCTCGAAGACCAGGGGAATGTCCGCGATCGCGATGCGCGTCGCGGCCGGCAGGTTGGCAAACCACTCGCGGATGTGCCGGTAGACCTCGGGATGGATGATCGCCTCGAGCGCCGCCCGCGCGCGCGCGTCGCGGAACACGATGCGGCCCAGCGCAGGACGGTCGAGCGAGCCGTCCCCGGCGAGCACCTCGGGCCCGAATCGATCGACGACCGCACGCAGCCCCGGTGACCCGGGGGTGACCGCGTCGCGCGCCAGCTGATCCGCGTCGACGACCGGGACGCCGAGGTCGGCAAAGTGGACGAGACAGTAGGACTTTCCGGTCGCGATCCCTCCGGTCAGTGCCACCCGGAGCATGGGTCAGCGACCGCGCGCCTCGGCGGCCGCAATGGTGTTCTTCAAGAGCATGGCGATCGTCAGCGGTCCGACGCCTCCGGGCACCGGCGTCAAGGCCCCGGCGACTTCCGCGGCGGACGGGTGCACGTCCCCGACGACGATCGAGCCGCGCTTCGCGAAGGCTTCGAGCCGCGGCGATCCGGCGCCGAAGATCTGCTCGATGCGCGCCCGATCGGTGATCGGCGTCGTGCCCACGTCCACCACCGTCGCCCCCGGCTTGATGAAATCGCGCGTGACCAGGGCCGGCCGGCCGATGGCGGCGACGAGAATGTCCGCGCCCGCGGCGACCGCCGCCAGGTTCGGCGTCTTCGAGTGGCAGATCGTGACGGTCGCGTCGCGCTGGAGCAGCAGCATCGCCATCGGCTTGCCGACGATCTCGCTCCGGCCGATTACCACGGCATGGGCGCCGGCAAGCGTGATCCCGGATCGATCCAGCATCTCGATCACCCCGGACGGCGTGCACGGCTTGAGATGCGCGCGTCCCTGGACCAGCTTCCCGACGTTCACCGGATGGAACCCGTCGACGTCCTTGGCCGGATCGATCGCGTCGAACACGCGCTGCGCCGCGTGCTTCCCCATCCCTGCGGGGAGCGGCGACTGGACCAGGATGCCGTCGTGCGCGGCGCTGCGGTTCAACCGCTCGACGAGCGCCAGCAGTGCGTCGAGCGACGCGGTTGCGGGCAGACGCTGCAGGTCCACCCACAGCCCCGCGTCGGTCCCCGCCTTCACCTTGTTGCGGACGTACACCTCGGATGCCGGGTTGTCGCCGACCAGCACGATCCCGAGCCCCGGCGGCCGCCCCGCCCGCAGGGTGAAGGCCTGGACAGCCGGCTGCGCTTCCGCGCGAATCGCCGCGCCGATGGCCGTCCCGTCGATCAACTTCGCGCTCATGCCTGGGTTGCCGCCATTCCGAGGTCCTTCAGGTTCTCGACCCGGCCGAGCACGACCAGGTCGTCGCCGGGCCGCATCGCCGTGTCGGGCTCCGGGTTGAAATCCATGCGTCCGTCGGCGCGGCGAATGCCGACGACGACGACGCCGAAGCGCTGCCGCAGCCCGGCGTCGATCAGGCTCTGGTTCGCCAGCGACGAGCCCTGCGCGATGTGCACCTGCTCGAGCGCCAGCTCCATGTTGTCGGAAGACGTGGCGAGGTGGACGAAGTCCACGACCGCCGGGCGCAGCGCCGTCTGCGCCAGCTGCAGCCCCCCGAGATGGTAGGGGGAAATCACCCGATCGGCGCCGGCGCGCTGCAGCTTGATCCGCGAGTCCTCGCTCTCGGCGCGGCCGACGATGAACAGGCTGGGGTTGAGCAGCCGCGCGCTCAGGACGGCGTAGACGTTCTCGGCGTTGGTGCTCACCGCCGCGATCAGGCCGCGCGCCCGTCCGATGCCGACGCGCTTCAGCGTCTCTTCGTCCGAGGCGTCCGCCTCGACCGCGAGGTAGCCGCGATCCATCGCCAGGTGCAGGCGCTCGGGGCTGCGCTCGATGACGACGAACGGCACGTGCTGGCGTGCGAACTCGCTGGCGATGATCTCGCCCATCCGGCCGAAGCCGCACACGATGAAGTGATCGCGGAGATTGTCGAGCATGCGTGCGAGCCGGCGCCGTTCAAGCCGCTCGACGAGGCCGCCCTCGGCGAGCAGGGACATGAACAGCGTGAACGCGTAGAAGAACGCGCCCACGCCGGAAAGCAGAATGACCACGGTGAAGGCCCGCCCCGCCTGCGACAGCGGGTGGACCTCCCCGTATCCGACGGTCGTCACCGTGATGACCGTCATGTAGAAGGCGTCCCACGCCGACCAGCCCTCGATGAGGACGTAGCCGACGGTGCCGCCCGCGTGAACGGCGATGATGACCAGCGCCACCAGGCGCCAGCCAATCCACCATGGCCGTCCGCGCGTCACGCCCGCTCAGCGCGGCGCCGCGGCCGCCCGGGCCGCTCCGTGACGCAGCACGCTGTTCCTGTACCCGTAGAGGAAATACAGCACCACCCCGATCACCATCCAGATGACCAGCCGCTCCCAGGTCTCCTTCGGCAGGCTGGCCATCAGGGCCAGCGACACCAGCGCGGAGAGGATCGGGACGGCCGGCACCATCGGCGTCTTGAACGGCCGTTCGAGATCGGGGCGCTTCTTGCGCAGCACGATGATCCCGAGCGAGACGATGACGAACGCCAGCAGCGTGCCGATGCTGACCAGCTCGCCGAGGATCCGGATCGGCGTGAAGCCGGCCGCCAGCGACACGACGACGCCGGTGATGATCGTGGTGATGTACGGGGTGCGGAACTTCGGATGAATCTTCGCCGCCCACCGCGGGAGCAGGCCGTCCTGCGCCATCGACATGAAGATGCGCGGCTGGCCCAGCATCATGACCACCATGACCGAGCTCAGCCCGGCAATCGCGCCCAGCTTGACGATGTAGGGCATCACGTTCATCAGGCTGGCCATGAACCCGGTGCCGGCCTGCGCCTTCGCGGCGTCGATCGCGACCGCCATCGGCGCCGCGACGCCGAGCTGCTGATACGGCACCAGGCCGACCATGACCGCGGACACGAGGATGTACAGCAGCGTGCAGACGACCAGCGAGCCCAGGATGCCGATCGGCATGTCGCGCTGCGGGTTCCGCGCTTCCTGCGCCGCCGTCGACACGGCGTCGAATCCGATGTAGGCGAAGAAGATGACACCTGCCCCGCGCATGATGCCGCTCCAGCCGAACTCGCCGAAGGTGCCGGTGTTCTCCGGGATGAACGGGTGCCAGTTGGCCGTGTTCACGAACATCGCGCCGCTCGCGATCACCAGCAGCACCACCGCCACCTTGACGACGACGATGACGTTGTTGACGCTCGCGGACTCCTGGATGCCGACGACCAGGAGCAGCGTGACCAGCACGGTGATGATCACCGCCGGCAGGTTGAACACCGCGGTGACCACGTTCCCGTCGGCCAGGGTCACTGCCGTGCCCGGCGCGGCGCTGAGCGCCGCCGGGAACTCGATGCCGAGATCGTGCAGGAAGCTGACCACGTAGCCGGACCAGCCGACCGCGACCGTGGCGGCGCCGAGCGCGTATTCGAGGATCAGGTCCCAGCCGATGATCCAGGCGATGAACTCGCCGAGCGTGGCGTAGCCATAGGTGTACGCCGAGCCGGCGATCGGCACCGTGGACGCGAACTCCGCGTAACACAGCCCCGCCAGCGCGCTCGCGACTCCGGCCAGCACCATCGAGATCACGATGGCGGGGCCGGCGTGCGCCGCCGCAGCCTGCCCGGTCAGGACGAAAATGCCGGTCCCGATGATCGCGCCGACGCCGAGCGAAACGAGATTCCCGGGACCCAGCACCCGTTTGAGCCCATGGCCGGTATCCGCCGCTTCGGCCTTCAGCTGGTCGATCGGTTTAGTCGCCCAAATTGACATTAGCTGTCCTTTCCTCCGTGTGGCTGGCGCAAAAGTCGCGGCATTATACTGTGACCGCGGCATGCGGCGGGTCCGGCTCGGCACCATCCTCACCACGTTCGTCCTCGTGACGTCGGTTCCCCTCGCCGCCCTCGCCGGCTGGCTGACGTGGACGTCCGGCACGCAGCAGCAGCAGTTGATCCACGCCCAGAACATCGAAAAGGTGCGGGCGGTCTCCGCCGCCATCGACCTCGAAGTCGAGCGGACGATGGGAGCGCTCGTCGCGCTCAGCACCCTGGATCCGATCGATCAGGCCGACCTGCGCCACTTCGTCACCATTGCCGCGCGGCTGCTCCCGATTCATCCCTCGTGGCAGGCGGTGCGGCTGATCGATCCGCAGGTCAGGGTCATCGCCAGCACCCTGCCCGACGACGCGGTCTCGGGCGATACGGAGTGGATCCACCGGATCGTGCAGACCCGGCGCGGCGCGGTGTCGACCGTCCGCCGTTCGCCGGCCGGCGCCTGGGTCGTCAACATCGGCGTGCCGGTCGTTCGGGGCGGCACGGTCCAGTACGTGCTGGCGTCCCGTGTCGCCGCGCAGGCCCTGACCGATTCGCTGCGGCGCCAGCAGGCCCCGGAAGGGGGCGTGCTGACACTGCTCGACGTCGAGCAGACGATCGTCGCCCGGACACGGAACGCGGAACTGTACGTCGGCGGCAAGCCGACGGCGGATTTCATCGACCGCGCGCGCAACGCGCCGGCCGGCAGCTGGCGTACGGTGCTGCTCGAAGGCGTGCCCGCCTACTCGGCGTGGTTTCGATCCCCGGTGACAGGGTGGACGGTCGGGCTCGGCATGCCCTCGGAGGCGGTGGACCGTGCCCTTCGCGGGCGAACCGCCGCGATCATCGCCGCGGGAATCGGAACGCTCGGCGTGGGACTGTCGATCGCGCTGGTGCTCGGGCGCCGCATCGTCCGTGCCGAGACCGGCGCCGCCGAGGCCGCCAAGGCGCTGGCGCGCGGCGAACCGGTTCCGGTCGTGCGATCCACGATCGTCGAGCTCGACGAGCTCGGCATCGCGCTGCGCGAGGCGGCGGGGATTCTCGAGCAGCGGCTCCGCGAGCGCGACGCCGCGGCGGAGGCGCTGAGCCGCGCCAAGGACAATTTCATCGCCACGGTCTCGCACGAGCTGCGCACGCCGCTGAACGCCATCTACGGGTGGGTCGCGATGCTTCGCACCGGCAGCCTCGATCCGGCGCGGCAGCAGCACGCGCTCGAGGTGATCGAACGCAACGCGCGCGCGCAGTCACAGGTGGTCGAAGACCTGCTCGACATGTCGAGCATCATCCACGGCCGGCTGCGTCTCGAAGCGGAGCCGGTGGATCTGGCGGCGGTGGTGCGTTCGGCGGTCGAGGTCAGCGCGCCGACGGCCGACCGTCGCCGGGCCACGATCACCGTCCGCGATCCCGGAGAGCCGGTGGTCGTCGCCGGCGACCCGGCGCGCCTGCAGCAGATCGTCTGGAACCTGATCGCGAACGCGTTGAAGTTCACGCCCGCCGACGGCAGCGTCGACGTCGGCGTCTCCATCGCCGGCGAGAACGCGGTCGTCACCGTCAAGGACAACGGCGAAGGCATCGGCGCCGAATTCCTGCCTCACGTGTTCGATCGCTTCCGGCAGGAGAGCGATCAGGTCACGCGCCAGCATTCCGGGCTGGGCATCGGCCTGGCGCTGGCCAGGACGCTGACCGAACTGCACGGGGGAACGATCGAGGCCCACAGCGACGGCAAGGGGCACGGCGCCACCTTCATCGTCCGCTTCCCGCTGCACCGAGCCGGCGTCTGAACGCGCGCACCGCGTCAGCGGGATCGCCGCGCAGCAGGTCGGAGATCACCGCGACGGACGCAGCGCCCGCCTCGATCGCCTCGCGGGCGCGTTCGATGGTCATCCCGCCGATCGCCACCACCGGTTTGCCGCCGCCGGCGGCCCGCCGGACGAGCGCCAGCCCGCGCGCCGTGTATCCCGTGTCCTTCGTGGTCGTCGAGTAGATCGGGCCGACGGCGAGGTAGGTCGCCGTCGTACGCCAGGCCTGTTCGATCTGCGGCTCGTCGTGCGTGGAGACGCCGACGATGGCGTCGGGGCCGAGGATTGCGCGCACCTCTTCGACGCCGAGATCGTCCTGCCCCACGTGCACGCCGTCCGCGCCGGACAGCCGCGCGACGTCAGCGCGATCGTTGACGATCAGGCGCGCACCGGCGGCGCGGGCGCGAGCCACGGCGGCGTCGGCCAGCGCCAGGCGGTCGCGTGAGGACGGCGACTTGTCCCGGAGTTGAATCAGCCGCGCGCCGCCGGCGAGGAAGGCGTCGAGGATGGCGAGCGGCTCGAGCTGCCGTTCGCGGCAGAGAGGGACGTCGACGATCGCGTACAGGGGATCGAGCAAGACGGGTGTTCCGATCGCAAACGATCTCCGGCCTGGAGGCCGGAGCTACCTGCAGGTTAGCGAGCCCTCGCCGCTGATTACGCCGTCTCCGCCAGCTTACTGACCGTCGTTTTTTTTTCGACGACGTAGCGCTCCATGAAGGAGGTGCTGAGCTTGCCGGCGACGAAGTCCTTGTCGGCCAGGATCTTGAGATGGAGCGGAATCGACGTCTTGATGCCGTCGATGACGGTCATCTCGAGCGTGCGCCGCATCCGCGCGATCGCCTCCTGGCGATCCCGGCCGTGGACGATGATCTTGGCGATCATCGAATCGTAGTAGGGAGAAACCGTGCACTCCGAGTGCGCGAAGGTGTCGACGCGGACGCCGGGGCCCCCCGGCACGCTGAAGGCGTGGATGACGCCCGGCGAGGGGGCGAAGGTGTCGGGGTCTTCCGCGTTGACGCGGCACTCGATGGCGTGTCCGGTGAAGGTGATGTCTCCCTGCTTCACCGAGAGCCGCTCCCCCGCGGCGATCCGGATCTGCTCCTTCACGATGTCGACGCCGGTCACGAACTCGGTGACCGGGTGCTCGACCTGCACGCGCGTGTTCACTTCCAGGAAGTAGAAGTTCTGCTTGTCGTCGAGCAGGAACTCGAAGGTCCCGGCGTTGGTGTACTGCACCGCGCGGGCGGCGTCGACCACGGTGCCGCCGAGCTTGCGCCGCATCTTGTCGGTCACCGCCACCGACGGGCCTTCCTCGATCAGCTTCTGATGCCGGCGCTGGATGGAGCATTCGCGCTCGCCGAGATGGACGACCGCGCCGTGATGATCGCCGAGCACCTGGAATTCGATGTGGCGCGGGTGCTCGACGTACTTCTCGATGTAGACGTCGCCGACCCCGAAGGCCGCTTCCGCTTCGCGCTGCGCGGTCTTGAGCGCCTTCGACAGCTCCTTGATGTCGCGGATGACGCGCATGCCGCGCCCGCCGCCGCCGGCCACCGCCTTGATGATGACGGGCAGCCCCAGTTCCTTGGTGACCTTGAGCGCCTTCTCTTCGCTGTCCACCGGCCCTTCGCTGCCCGGCAGGATCGGGACGCCGGCCTTCCGCATCGCCCGCCGCGCCCGCGCCTTGTCGCCGAGCAGGCGGATGACGTTCGGCGAGGGACCGATGAACTTGATGTGGCACGCCTCGCACACTTCGGCGAGGTAGGCGCTCTCCGAAAGGAAGCCGTAGCCGGGATGGATGGCGTCGGCGCCGGTGATCTCGGCGGCGCTGATGATCGCCGGAACGCTCAGGTAGCTGTCGGCGCTGCGCGGCGGCCCGATGCAGACGTCCTCGTCGGCGAACCGGACGTGCAGCGAGTTCTCATCCGCCTCGGAATAGACGGCGACGGTCTTGATGCCCAGCTCGCGGCAGGCGTAGATGATGCGCAGCGCAATTTCGCCGCGGTTGGCGATGAGGATTTTCTTGAACATCAGCTTGTCTTGATGGCAAACAAACGCTCACCGTACTGGACAGGCTTCCCGTTCTCGACGTACGCGGTCACGATTTCGCCGTCGTATTCCGACGTGATCTCGTTCATGAGCTTCATCGCTTCGATGATGCAGAGGACCTGATCCTTCTTGACCCGCTGGCCGACCTCGACGAAGGAGGGCGCGCCCGGCTCGGGCGACCGGTAGAAGGTGCCGACGATCGGCGATTTCACCACCGCCAGCTCGAGCGATTCCGCGTCGTCGGGGCGGGCCGCGACGGCAGCGGGAAGCGCGGCGGCCGCGGGCGGCGGCGCCGCTAGATTGGGCGCCGGCAGCACCAAGGGCGCCGGCTGCGCCACGGCATGGAACGTCGGCGCGCCGGCCTTCCGGACGCGTACCTTCAAGCCGTCGCGTTCGAGCTCAAATTCGGCGAGCTCGTGCTCGCGCACCAATTCCAGGATCTTCTCAATATCAGCAAAGTCCATTCAGTTCGGTCTCGTCAGCACTTCGCACCCGTCAGCCGTGACGAGCACGTCGTCCTCAATCCGCACACCGCCGATGCCGGGGACGTAGGCGCCCGGCTCGATCGTAAACACCATGCCCGGCTCGATCACCTGGTCGGGAAGGCGCGGTGACTGGCGGGCGATTCGCGGCTCCTCGTGGACCTCGAGCCCGAGACCGTGACCGGTCCCATGACCGAACGCCTCCCCCAGCCCGTGCCGTTCCAGCACCGAGCGGGCCGCGGCATCGATGGTACTGGCCGCCACCCCCGGGCGAACCGTTCGGATGGCAGCGTCCTGCGCTTCCCGAACGGCCGCGAACAACGCCGCCTGGCGGCCGGAAACGGCCCCAAGCTGAACGGTACGCGTAAGATCCACACAGTATCCGTCGTAGACGCCCCCAAAGTCCAGCACGGTGGGCTCCCCCGCCCGGATGGGCCGGTCGGTGGGCCGCGCGTGCGGCAGGGCGCTGTTGGGCCCCGATGCGACTATCGTCTCGAAGGCCGGCCGGCTGAAGCCCGCCAGGCGCAGGGCGGTCTCTATCTCGGCGGCGATATCGAGCTCGGTCCGCCCCTCCCTGACAAGACGCGGCACGTCCAACGCCAGCCGGCCGAGCCGCCGCCCCGCCTCCCGAAGCGTCTCGACCTCGGCCGCATCCTTGATCAGACGGGCCCGCTCCACGATCCGCTCCGTCGCGACGAGCGCCGGCGCCGCCGTGAGGCTCTCGACCGGCAGCGGCGATCGGGCCGCGAGCGCGCTCGAGATCGCGTTGAACCGGCTGACCGGCAGATACGCCGCCTCGACGCCGATCCGGACCGAACGCTCGCGCCGCAGCACGTCCACGATGGCCTCGTCGTACGACCGGTCGAAGGTTTCCACCGTCACGAGCCCGTCCAGCGCGCCGGCCAGGTCGTTCGCCGCCGTGACGTAGCGGAAATCGACCAGCAACAGACAGCGGCGCGGCATCAGCACGGCGGCTCCGGCGGATCCCGAAAAGCCGGTGAGATAGCGCAGGTTCGGCAGGTGGGTCACGACCAGCGCGTCGAGTTCGGCGGCGCGCACATGATCGCGTACGTGCGTCAGCCTCGTGCTGACTGTGGCGGGAGGCAGGCTCACAGGTGCCGCGCGGCGTCGATGGCGACGAGGAAGCGTTCGAGGCGCGCGAGCGCCGCAAGCGTCGCCGGGTCTGGACCGGCGAGCTCCACCGGCCCGTCGAGATCCAGGGTCTCCTCAGCGGCCGGATGATCGAGTGCCGGGACGGCGACTGGTGCCGGGGCCGGGACGGCGACGCGTTCCACCGGCGCGGGAGGCGCCGGCGTCTGGGCGGCGGTGGCGGCCGCCAGCGCGACGCGCTCGACTTCCGCGTTCATCATCGCCGCGAGATGGGGATCCATCTCGGTGGAGTGGCCGAGCCGCTCGTGGATCTGGGCGAGGCCGCGGATCGCGGCGAGGTTTTCCGGCGCCGACCGCAGCACGGTGTCGAGCTCGTCGCGCGCGGCGTCGTACTCCCCGGTCTCGATCAGGGCGCGCCCGAGCGTGACGCGCGCCGAGAGATACGCCGGGTGCCGCTGGAGTCCGGCACGGCAGGTCTCGATCGCCTCCTCGTACCGGCCCATGCGGCGGAACTCCTCGGCGAGCGCCGCAAAGGCAATCGACGCCGGATCCAGTTGGACCCGGCGTCGCAGCTCCTCTATGCGAGGATTCTCCGCCATCAGTGCATCACTCTTCGACGGACATCACGACACGGTGATCGTCCGTGTGATGAAGCTCGTCTTGCCCTGATCGTCCGTGACGGTCAGGCGCACGGTGTAGGTCCCGGCGGCGCCGTAGACCTTCGAGGTGGTCACGCCGGAGCCGGTCGTGCCGTCGCCGAACGACCAACTATAGCTGACGATGGTGCGGCCGGTGGACGCCACCGATCCGCCGCCGTCGAAGTTCACGGCCGCGCCGACGGTCGGCGACGCCGGCGAGAACGTGAAGTCTGCCGTCGGCAGCCCGGTGCCGACCGAGATGCTCGTCGTCGCCGTCGCGAACCGCCCCGCATCGTCGGTGACCGTCAGCACGACGGTGAAGGTGCCGGCCGTGGCGTATGCGTGCTGCACGGTCGCGCCGCTGCCGGTCGAGCCGTCGCCGAAGTCCCAGTCGTAGCTGCGGATCGTGCGTCCCGGCGCCGGCCGCGACGTGGAGGCGTTGAAGTTCACGGTCTGCCCGACCACCGGTGCGCTGGGCGACGTGACGATGGTGGCCGTCGGCAGCGCGCCCTGGCCGATCGTCACCGACTTGGTGATCGACTCGGTCGCGCCGATGCTGTCGACGACCGTCAGCCGGACGTTCTTCGTGCCGGCGGAGCGGAACGCGTGCGTCACGCGCTCGCCCGACCCGGTCGAGCCGTCGTCGAAGTTCCACAGCCACTGGACGATCGTGCCGGTCGAGGACTTGCTGGCCGAGGCGTCGAACAGCACCGGCTCGTTGTCGTTCGGCGCGGCCGGCGTGAAGGTGAAGTCCGGCGTGACGCTGCCGCGCGGCGGCACCACGACGCCGGTCGGCACGACGCGGATCGTCGCGGAGCGGCCGACATCGTTCTGGAAGTCGGTCCCGGTCGGGGTGACGACGATCTGCACGTCGGTCGCGGGCACCGGCGCGCCCGGCGCGGGCGGCGCGGTGTAGACGACGGTCGCGCGGCCGTTCGCGTCGGTGACGACGCTGCGCGCCGACAGGGTGCCGAAATCGACCGGCACGCCGCCGACGCGGAGATCGACGCGGAGCGACTGGCTGCGGATCGGCTGCGCATTCTGATCGCGCGCCGTGATCGTGACGAGCGACTGCGACGCGCCGTCCTGCGCGACGAAATCAGGCGACGCCTGGATGGTGATCGCGGTGCTGAGCTCGGAGGGCCCGCTGAGCGGCGGCGTTTCCTGCTTCTTCACCGTGCAGCCGCTGACGAGCAGCGCGGCGGCGGCGAGACCCGGCACGATTCGGAGAAATTTGGTGGCCATGTTGTGTATCCGTTTGCCGTTAGCCGGCCCAGTCGGCGAAGGTGACGTCGAGGTTGCCGGTCACGCTGACCTCGCGGCCGGTCTGGTCGTGCCCGTAGAACGTGATCCGCGCGATCGTGGAGATGATCCGCGCCCCGCCGCCCGACCGCAGCGCGCGCAGCGGCGCCTCCTGCTTGGCCTGCAGGCGGACCAGCGTGAACCCGACCGACCCGCTGCCGCTGATCGTCGCCGTCACGCCGCTGGTGAACGAGAACGGCACGTCCACCCCCTCGACGTTGCGGCCGTCGCTCCTCACGTATTCGACCCGGTACTGCGTCAGGGTGATCGCGTTGACCGGACCGGGGCCGAGCCCGTTGGGATCCTTCATCTGTAGCTGGAACGTGGCCTCGGCGACGTCGGTGAACACCGTCCCTTCGTCGCTGATCACGTCGGACTCGACGGTGTTGTCGCTCTGCGGCCCGCCGACCAGGCTGGTGATCACCAGGTACGACGACGCCTGGCCGGTCCGGATGGTCTTGCTGCACGACGCCGACAGCAGCACGAGCACCGCGAGGCCGAGCCTCACGACGCGGCCGCCCCAGACCGCCTTGCCGCGCGTCAGTGACTTTGTCCGCTGCATCAGTCCTACCCTCTCAGAATGCGTGGCGTGATGAAGATCAGCAGCTCACGGCTCGAATCGGTGAGCGTGTTGCGCTGGAACAGCCACTTGAGGATCGGCACGCGGTGGAGCACCGGCGTGCGGTCGTTGGTGGTCTGCTCCTGGCTGACGAAGATGCCGCCGATGACCGTGGTGGCGCCGTCGTTCACCTGCACGGTGGTGAGGGCGCGCTGGGTGTCGATCGGCGGAATGCCGTTCACCTGGCGGCTGAAGTCGGGCGTCGCGTTCTCGAGCGTGACGTTCATGATCACGGTGTTGGCGGCGGTGATCTGCGGCGTCACCTGCAGCTTGAGCACCGCGTCCTTGAACGAGACCGCGACGGTGTTGTTGGCCACGGTCTGAATCGGGATCTGAATGCCCTGCGCCACTTCCGCGGTCTGGTTGTTCTGCGTGGTGAGGCGCGGGGTCGAGAGGATCCGCCCCTTGCCGGTGTTCTCGAGCGCGGTCAGCGCGACGTCGAGATTGAACGCGCCGTTGATCGAACCCAGAGCGAGGCCGATCGCCGAGGACGCCGCGGCGGCCGGCAGGTTCACTGCCGTCGCCGCGTTGTCCTGCGCCGTGCCCCCGCGCGGATCGTTGGGCCCCTGCGCCCCGCCCACCCGGCCGCCGATCGAGCCGTTGTTCGGGAACGCGAGGCCGGTGGTGTTGCCGATCGCCGAATTGGCGCGGCCGTTGAAGCCCCACTGAATGCCGAGCGCGCGGGCGAAGTCCCGCGTCGTCTGGACGACGCGCGCTTCGACTTCGACCTGCGGCTGCGGCTTGTCGAGCGTGCCGATGAGCGACTGCGCGGTCTGCAGCCGGTCGGGCAGATCCATCAGGATCAGCGTGTTGGTGCGCGTGTCGACCTGAATCTGCCCGCGCGACGAGAGCGCCGACTTGACGAGCAGCGGGCCGAGCGCGTCCGCCTTGGCGTAGCTCAGGGGGAAGGTCTGCACGCGCAGCTCGCCGGCGAGCGCCTTGGCCTCGACCAGCTTCTGCTGCGCCGCCTGTTCGTCGGCCAGCACCGAGAGCGGGGCGATGCGGATGATGTTCCCCTCGACGGTGTAGCCGAGTTTGTTGGAGCGCAGGATCTGGTCGAGCGCCTGATCCCACGGCACGTCGTTGAGCAGGACGTTGACCCGCCCCTGCACCGACGGGTCGATGATCATGTTCAGTCCGCTCTCGGCGGAGAACACCCGGAGCACGGCGCGCAGATCCGCGTCCTCGAAGTCGAAGTTGATCGGGTGCCCCGTGTACTGCTTCTGCCCGGTGCCCGGCACGTCGGACTGGAACGTCTGCGGCGCCTGCGGCGCCGACTGCGGGGCGGGGCTCGCGGCCGCCGGCGCCTGGACCGCCACCGGAGGCTGCGCCGCCGCGGGCGTCTGCGCGCGCGCGGTGCGAGTCGGGCGCGGCGCGGGCGGCAACACGCGGGGCGCCGCAATGCCGGCCGCTGCCGCGGGGGCCGCGTCGAGCGCCGTGATCGGATCGGCGGGCGTGATCGACGCCGCGTTCGCAATCGCCTGGGCGAGCGACAGCGTGTCGCCGTCCTTGTCGTCTGCCGCGTCGCCCGGCGCGGCGGGTGTTTCGGGCGGGGCGACCATGATCGGCGCGCCTTCCTTGCGCCCTTCGAACACGACCGCCAGGTCGCGGCCGTCGGCGCCGGTGCGCTCGACGTGATAGGTGGCGGTCGGCGCGATCTCCATGACCACGCGGGTCACCAGGGGCTCGCGGCTGTTGACCGCGACGCGGACCTGCTTGACGAAGGCGCCGTCGACGCCGGTGCGCGGCGCGGCGGCCGCCGAGACGTTCGGGAAGTCCAGCAGCAGCCGCCGCGGCTGATCGCTGGACTCCATCAGCGACGACGGCGTGAGCCGTCCGTCGCCGGCGAGCGTCACGGTGGTGGAGGTGCGCGTATGGCTGGCGCGAACCGACTTCAGCTGCGTGGCCTCGGGGACGGTGGCCGGGTCCGCGACCGCGGCCGCCGCCGGTGCCGCCAGCAGCGCCGCGGGCATGCCGCCGGGCCGCGGCGAGGCGGGCGCGGCCTGCTCCGGCTCGAGATCGACGCGGATGATGTTGCGCGCGCTGCGCACCTTGTAGGCCGCGGGCGACGCCAGCGCCACGCGAACGCGTGCGAGCTGCCGGCCGTCGGCCGCGGTGGCCTGCTCGAGCGTGACGCCGGCGACCGGACCGCGCCGTCCGACCTGGTTGGCGGCGTTCTCGACGTCGACGTCCCGCAGATCGACGAGCAGCGTCATCGCGTCAGGCCGGCTCACCGCGTAGGCGACCGGCTCCGATGCTTCGATCAGCACGGCGGCGTTGCGGCCGAGCGCTTCCGCCGAGACGCCGACGAGACGGATGTTCCCGGCCGGCGCCGCGCTGAGCACGAGCCCCCCGCTCGCCGCCACTGCAACGGCGGCGGCGGCCATCAGGCGCTGCACCGCGCGAGCCCGCACACGTATCAAGAAAGTCATCATTGTCTCCGCGCCGTTCACCGCGCCTCCGCCCGTATCGACTTGCGTACCTCGCGCTGTTTCACCAGCGACAACGGATCGTTCACGTCCTGCGAGAACACCACGGCGTCGGCCGTGATCGCCTTCACGCTGCCGTCGAACACCTTGTCTCCCTGCTTCACCGTGTAGGTGCGCCCGTCAGGCGCCTGCAGCAGCGCGAGGAACCCGCCCTTGGGCGACTTGAAGGTCCCTTTCACATTGACTTCCCCGATCAGCAACCCGGGGAGGCCGGCGGGCCGCTGCCCGGCGGCGACCGGCAGATCCGAGCCGCGCGCACTGAGGCTCACGAATGGATCGCGCCGGCCCGCAGGGTCGTACGAGTAGCCGGCGCCCGCAGGCGCCGGGGCCTGGCCCGCCGCAGCCGGCGCCGACGGAGCCGGCGACGGCGCCTGACTCGCGGCAGCCGCCGACGGTGCGGCGGCTGCCGGCGATGAAGGCGGCGGCACGAGCGCTTCGGCGTTCTTCTGCTGCGCGCCCTCCGTCGCGGCGCGCGCGTCCCTGGCGGCGTTGATCGCCGGCGCCGCCTGCGGAACTTGCGCTCCGGCGGACGCGGCACCGGCTACAAGGAACGCCGCGGTGACAATTCCCAACTTCCACGTCCCAACGCCCGATGAACGCCCAACGCGATTCAGCATGGTCACCTTGCGGGCGGCGCGCCGCGCCCTCCGCGTCCGCCGCCTTCGGTCAGCACGAACGTCGTCGCCGTCATGTCGGCGATGATCGTGGAGTTCGGGTCCTGGCGCGGGTTCGCCGTGATCGAGATGTCGCCGACGTTGATGATCCGGGGGAACTTGCTCACCCGGTCGAAGAACAGCGCGAGATTGTGGAACGACCCCACCGCGGTGAGGCGGTACGGGACCTCGGCGTAGAGCGGCTGCTGCCGCGGCGCGGCGGGCGTGAAGCGCAGCAGCGTCAGGTTCGACTGCGTCGCCAGGCCCTGCAGGCGGCGCAGCGTGTCGGCGACGTCTTTCTGCTCCGGCAGGACGTTCTTCAGGCTGTCGAGCCGCGCCCCCAGGTTCACGACTTCGGCCTGGAACTCGGGCAGGCGCCGCGCGGTGGCGATGCCCTTGTTGATGTCCCCCTTGAGCGACTTCAGGTGCGTCTGCCGCATCGCCATTTCGGCGCGGAAGTCGGCGACGTAGTAGGTATGGAAGCCGTAGATCGCGCCGGCGGCGAGGATGACGAAGGCCGAAATCTGCCCCCACCACGGAAGTTTGCTCAGACTGATATCCACGACATCACCTCGCAGGCGGCGCGCCGCGTCCGGCGGGCGCGGCCGGCGCGACCGCCCCTTCGGGGTTCTGCGTCGTCGCGCGAACGGTAAAGCGGACCATGTCGCCGGTGGGCGTCTGATCGACGGCGGTGTCGAGAATCTCGACCGGCCTGGTGAACCAGGAGCTGCCCTCGAGATTGGCGACGAAGTCGGAGAGCACGCTCAGCGACGTCGTGCGCCCCTCGATGGTGAAGTCCTTGTCGCGCTGCCCCATCGACACGAGCCACAGCCGCTCGGGCAGCGCCTTGCTGACCTCGTCGAGGATGTGCACCGGCCCGGTCTGGCCGCGGCGCAGCTGTTCGATCAGCGTGACGCGCTGCTGCAGGCGCGCCTTCTCGGTCTCGTACTTCTGCACCTGCGCCAGCACCGAGCGGAGCTGCTGCGCCTCGACTTCGGCGCGGGCGATGTCTTCGTCGAGCTGCCGCGACTCGGTGTGCAGCGACCAGTACCACCAGCCCACCGACACCACCGTGGACAGGAGAATCAACGCCGCGGCGATGGTGACGCGCTGCGCCGTGGTGACGCCGGGAGCGATCGCCGCCTTGGACTTCTTGGCGGCGCCGGGCCGATCGACCGCGAGGAGGTTGATGCGAATCATCGGTCGCCCACCCGGCGGAGCGCCAGCCCCACCGCCACCGCGGCGGTCGGCCCGATGTCGCCCGACTCGGCCTTGAACCGCTTGCTGTCGAACGCCACCTTGCGGAAGGGATCGAACGGCTCGACCGGGGCTTCGAAGCGCTCGGTCAGCATCTCGGTGAAGCCTTCCGCCCGCGACGCGCCGCCGCTCAGCATGATGCGGTCGACCTTGTCGGACGCGGCGGTGGCCTTGAAGAAGTCGAACGTCTTCTGAATCTCCAGCATGACGTTCTCGGTCACGGCGCGCAGCACCGGCCGCGCGTCGTCGTAGGTCGCGCCGTCGGTCGGCAGCCCGCGCTTCAGCGCGTCGGCGGTCTCGAAGGGCAGGTTCAACTCGCGCTGGAGCGCCTCGGTATAGGCGTTGCCGCCGAGCGAGATGTCGCGGGTGAACACCGATTGATCGCCGTGGATGATGTTGATGTTGGTGGCGCTGGCGCCGGCGTTCAGCAGGACGACGACGGCGTTGGCGTCGATGCCGTAGTTGACTTCGTAGGCGTTCTGCAGCGCGAAGGCGTCGACGTCGACGACGACGGCGGTGCGGCCGGCCTGGGCGATCACGCCGGTGTAGTCGGCGATCTTTTCCTTCTTGGCGGCGACGAGCAGGACGTCCATCGTCGACTTCCCCGACGCGGCGTCGCCGCGATCGAGGATCTGGTAATCGAGGTTGACGTCCTGGATGTCGAAGGGGATGTACTGCTCCGCCTCCCAGTAGATGGATTCGGCGAGCTCCGACTCCGACATGATCGGCAGGGAGATCTTCTTGACGATCACCGCGTTGCCGGAGAGCGACGCGGCGACGTCTTTGGTCTTGATGTTCCGCCCTTCGAACAGGCGGCGGATCGCGTCGGCCACGGCGGCGCCGTCGATGATCGCGCCGTCAACGATGCTGTCGGGCGGCAGCGGTTCGGTACCGAAGCCGGCGACCTTGTAGGTCTTGCCGGACGCCTTCAGCTCGACCGCCTTGACCGCGCTGGACCCGATGTCCAACCCGACCAGCGCTTTGGGTCTACGGAACACAAGTCACCCCGGAAATCATCGGAAACTGTTATCGGCGCCAGGTGTTTGGCAAGCGAGGTGCCACGGCAGAGGAGGCCACAAAATCGGCAGAACTGCGCAAATCTGATATGCGCCGGATCGCGGAGGGAAATGGGCGGTGACGGTTTTGGGGCCCGCCCCACGGTTCTGTAATCGCGGGAGGTTTGACAATCTCGCTAATTGCCGGTATCCTCTTGGTTTGCCGTCCTTTGAAAGGTACTGAGAGGGAATCCATGCGTACGTTCGTTCCCACTGCCGGGCCTCGTGGAGGCCATGTACAGCGGCAGTGGCACGTGATCGACGCCGAGGGGCAGGTCCTCGGGCGGATCGCGACCGAAGCGGCCCGGCTGCTGCAGGGCAAGCACAAAGCGGTGTACACGCCGCACATCGACACCGGCGATCACGTGGTGATCGTCAACGCGGCGAAGGTGCGCCTGACCGGCCGTAAGGAAGAACAGAAGCTGTACCGGTATCACTCGGGCTACGAGGGCGGCGTCCGCGAGGAGCGCGCCAAGGACGTGCGCGCCAAGCAGCCGACCCGCATCGTCGAAGAGGCGGTGCGCGGCATGCTGCCGAAGACGAAGATGGGCGAAGCGATGTGGCGCAAGCTGAAGGTCTACGCCGGTGCGGATCACCCGCACGCCAGCCAGCGGCCGCAGGGCCGCGTGGTCGAGAAATGAAACCCAGGACGATCGAGAGCGAGGTCGCATAAGTCGTGGCAGCAGGTATTCAGTATTACGGCACCGGACGGCGCAAGACATCGACAGCCCGCGTGTTCCTCCGGCCGGGCACCGGGGTCCTGACGATCAATCACAAGACCTTCGAAGAAGCCTTTCCCACCGAAGCGCACCGCAACCAGATCAAGCAGCCGCTGACCGTCACCGAGACGGCCGATAAGTTCGACGTGCTGGCGACCATCGCCGGCGGCGGCATTGCCGGCCAGGCCGGCGCCCTGCGCCTCGGCATCGCGCGCGCGCTGGTCCGCTACAACCTCGAGCTGCGCTCGCGGCTCAAGAAGGAAGGGTTCCTGACGCGCGATGCGCGGATCAAGGAGCGCAAGAAGTACGGGCAGAAGGGGGCGCGCAAGCGCTTCCAGTTCAGCAAACGGTAATGGGAGGGAATTTGAGCGGGATCGCGTTGAAGGATTTGCTCGAGGCCGGCGTCCATTTCGGACACCAGACGAAGCGCTGGAACCCGAAGATGAAGCAGTACATCTTCGGCGAGCGGAACGGGATCTACATCATCGACCTGGCGAAGACGGCGAAACTGTTCCGCGAAGCGGAAGAGTTCGTCCACAACCTCGCCGCCGATGGCCGCACAGTCCTCTTCGTCGGCACCAAACGCCAGGCCCAGGACGCGATCGCCGAGGAGGCGCAGCGCTCGAGCATGTTCTTCGTCAACCAGCGCTGGCTCGGCGGCCTGCTGACCAACTTCAGCACCATCCAGCGCAGCCTGGCCCGGCTGCGCGACCTCGAGGCGATGGAGACCGACGGCCGCTACGAGACGATCACCAAGAAGGAGATCGCGCAGATCGAGAAGGAGAAGCGCAAGCTCCAGAAGAACCTCGAAGGCATCCGCAACATGTCGCGGCTGCCCGACGCCATCTTCGTGGTCGACACGCGCAAGGAGAAGATCGCCGTCGACGAGGCGCGCAAGCTGAAGATCCCCGTCATCGGCGTGGTCGACACCAACTGCGATCCGGACGAAGTCGATTTCGTCATCCCCGGCAACGACGACGCGCTGCGCGCCATCCGGCTGTTCGCGTCGAAGATCGCCGACGCGGTCATCGCCGGCCGCGGCCTGCGCGAGGCGAGCCAGGGGGACGAAGGCAGTGAAGGCGACGACCGCGGACGCCGCGTCCGCCCTAATCGTCCGGCGCCGCGCGAACAGGTCGTTTCCCCGGCGTCGGTGTAAGTCGGTCGGAGTAGAGCTCGACGCCGGCTGAACTTCGGCCGGCGTTTGTTTTGTACCGTGGAGTAACTGAGACATGGCGACTGTGGCAATTACGGCGGATCTGGTGAAGAAACTGCGCGACGCGACCGGCGCGGGCATGATGGAGTGCAAGGCGGCGCTGAGCGAGGCCAACGGCGATCTCGAGGCCGCCACCACCCTGCTGCGCAAGCGCGGGCTGGCGGCGGCGACCAAGAAGGCGGGCCGCTCGACCTCCGAGGGGCTGATCGGCCACTACATCCACATGGGCGGCAAGATCGGCGTGCTCGTCGAGGTCAACTGCGAGTCCGACTTCGTCGCGCGCACCGACAAGTTCCAGGAGCTGACGCGGGAGATCGCGATGCACATCGCGGCGGCCAACCCGACCTACGTCCGCCGCGAGGAGGTGCCCGCCGACGTGGTCGCGCGCGAGAAGGAGATCTACAAGGATCAGGTCAAGGACAAGCCGGCGCAGGTGATCGACAAGATCGTCGAGGGCAAGTTGAACAGCTACTACCAGCAGTTCTGCCTCCTCGAGCAGGCGTCGGTGCGCGATCCCAACGTCACCATCCAGCAGCTGGTGCAGGACGCGATCCGCATCCTCGGCGAGAACATCACGATTACGCGTTTTGTTCGCATGAAGGTGGGCGAACAGAGCGCCTGAGCGATTCGGAAATTTGGGAATTTGGAAATTTGGAAATCGGGCGCAAGATTTCCAAATTCCAACATTTCCAAATTTCCAAATATAATCGGCCGGATATGTCAGCGCGGTACGGCCGGGTCCTCCTGAAGCTCTCCGGCGAGGCCCTCATGGGCGAGCAGGCGTTCGGGATCGATCCTGCCGTGACGACGCAGATCGGGCGCGAGATCGCGGAAATCCAGGCGCTCGGGATTCAGACCGCCATCGTCATCGGCGGCGGCAACCTCTTTCGCGGCCTCGCCGCCAGCGCCAAGGGGATGGACCGCGCCACCGCCGATTACATGGGCATGCTCGCGACGGTCATCAACGGCCTCGCGCTGCAGGACGCGCTCGAGCACGTCGGCGTGCCGACGCGGGTCGTCACCGCGATCGAAATGCGCGCCGTGGCGGAACCGTTCATCCGCCGCCGCGCCATCCGCCACATGGAAAAGGGACGGGTGGTGGTGTTCGCCGCCGGCACCGGCAACCCCTACTTCACCACCGACACCGCCGCCGCGCTCCGCGCCATGGAGATGAAGGCGGACGTCATCCTCAAGGGCACCAAGGTCGACGGCATTTACACCGCCGACCCGATGATCCATCCCGACGCCACCAAGTTCGAATCGATCTCGTATCTCAACGTCCTCGAGCGGGGCTTGAAGGTCATGGATGCCACGGCCATCTCCCTCTGCATGGACAACAAGCTCCCGATCGTCGTCTTCAACCTGCGCACGCCGGGCAACATGCGGCGGGCGGTGCTGGGCGAGCCGGTCGGTACGACCGTCACGGCCTAGCGGACGGCGCCCGGACGAGCGCAGCGGAGCGAGGAACAACAATGGATGTCAGCGATCTGAAAGGCCTGTTCGGCGAAGTCAAGAAGCGGATGGACGCCCACATCGAGCACGTGCGGCGCGAGCTCGCCGGCGTCCGCACGGGACGCGCCTCCGTCAACATCCTCGACACCGTGCACGTCGATGCCTACGGCTCCAGCATGCCGCTCAACCAGGTGGCCTCGCTCTCGGTGCCGGAGCCGTCGCTGATCGTCGCGCAGCCGTTCGATCCGTCGCTGATGGGAGCCGTCGAGAAAGCGATCCGCACGGCGAACCTGGGATTGAATCCCGCCAACGACGGCAAGGTGGTCCGCATCCCCGTCCCGCCCCTCACCGACGAGCGCCGCAAGGAGCTCTCGAAGCTGGTGCACAAGTACGCCGAGGAAGGCCGCAACGGCGTCCGCCAGGTCCGCCGCGACGCCAACGAAAAGCTCAAGAAGCTGCTGAAAGACAGCAAGATCTCGCAGGACGACGAGCGCAAGGGGCTCGAGGAAGTGCAGAAGATCACCGACCAGCACGTGCACCTCATCGACGACCTGCAGAAGAAGAAGGACACCGAGCTGCTGGGAAAATAGCAGATTGGCGATTGGCGGTTGGCGATTGGCGATCGACAAGTGGCGATTGGCGATTGGCGATCGACGGAGTGGCGATTGGCGATTGGCAATGATCAATCCGTCGATCGCCAATCGCCAATCATCACTTGTCGATCGCCAATCGCCAATCTTCCATCGCCAATCTTCCATCGCCAATGTCGTATTTCAGCCATCTGGAATGTAGCGTGCCGTGCGGCGCTGCGCGGTATGACGCCAGGATCGACCAGCACCTCTGCCCCGCCTGCGGCATGCCGCTGCTGGCGCGCTACGACCTCGAGGCCGCCCGCGCCTGGAAGAAGGAGTCGCTCGCGGCCCGTGAAGCGACGATGTGGCGCTATCGCGAGCTGATGCCGCTGTTCGACGGCGAGCAGCCGATCACGCTCGGCGAAGGATGGACGCCGCTCGTGCACGCCAGGCGGCTCGGCGCCGCGCTCGGGCTCGACCGGCTGTTCGTCAAGGACGAGTCGCTGAATCCCACCAACTCCTTCAAGGCGCGCGGACTGTCCGCGGCGGTCACCCGCGCGGCGCGGCTCGGCGCCGGCACCCTCTCGGTGCCTTCCGCCGGCAATGCCGCCAATGCAATGGCCGCGTACGCCGCCGCCGCCGGGCTGAAGGCCAAGGTCTTCATGCCCAGGGACGTGAAGCTGCCCTTCATCCGCGAGTGCGAGTTGTACGGCGCCGAGGTGAACCTGGTCGACGGCCTGATCACCGACGCCGGCCGCATCGCCGCCGAGAAGGGCAAGCCGCTCGGCTGGTACGACGTGTCCACGCTCAAGGAGCCGTACCGGATCGAGGGCAAGAAGACCATGGCGTACGAGCTGGGCGAGCAGCTCGAGTGGCGCTTCCCCGAGTGGATCATCTATCCCACCGGCGGCGGCACCGGCATGGTCGGCATGTGGAAGGCGTTCGAGGAGATGGAGGCGATCGGCTGGAAGGCGCCGGGCCGCCGGCCGAAGATGGTCTCGGTGCAGGCGGAGGGGTGCGCGCCGATCGTGCGCGCCTTCGATCGAGGCGCGGAGCGCTCGGAGCTGTTCCCCGATGCGCGGACCGTGGCCGACGGCCTGCGCGTGCCCAAAGCGATCGGCGACTTCCTCGTGCTGCGCGCGGTGCGCGAGAGCGGCGGCACGGCCCTGGCCGTCTCGGACGCGGCGATGGTCGCCGACATGCGCGAGCTGGGCGCGATGGAAGGCATCAGCGCGGCGCCGGAGGGGGGCGCCGCGTTGACGGCGTTGAAGGTGCTGCTGAAGCGCGGCGACGTGAAACCGGCCGACACGGTGGTGATTTTCAACACCGGCGGCGCGCTGAAGTACCTCGACGTCCTCGCCTGACGCCTAGCTCGCCTTCTCCACCGGCATCAGGACCTCCGAGGCGGCGTTGGGGGCCGGCGCCGCTCCCGCGGTTCGTCGCCCCATCCACGCGCGCTCGACGCTCCTCCGCAGCGCGAGCGACGGCCGTTCGATCAGGTAGTACGACATCAACGCCAGCGCCATGACAATCGTGATGTTCAGCGGGAACGTCGTGACCATCGACTCCACTCCCCGGTGCAGGAACGGCTGCTGCCACAGGTACAGCGAGTAGCTGAGCATCCCCACGTATACGAACGGCGCGGAATTCAGCACGCGCCCGACGCGCCCTTCGTGGAACGTGACGCACCAGTCGAGGCACAGCGCGATGCCGACGTGCGTCAGCGTCATCCCCATCGCGAACTTCGGCAGCGGGTGGTCGTGCAGCAGGTTGCCGGCGATCGCCGCGAGCGGCACGAGCGCGAACGCCGGCGACGCCAGCAGCCGCGGATACCACGCCGTCTGGTGCAGCAGCGGCCGCACGCCCGCGAGCACGCAGCCGATCGCGATCGCGTCCGCGATCGTCTCGAACCGATGGCCGACGCCGTAGCCGTATTCGCGGAGCAGCATCCACTCGCCGACGCGGATCACGGGGGCCAGCAGCACGACGGCGGCGGCGATCAGGATCGCCCGCCGGGTCCGCGCCACGAGCAGCACCGCCGGCCAGATCAGGTAGAACTGCTCTTCCACGGACAACGACCAGGTGTGCCCGACGTACCACGAACGGTCGAGGTCGTAGTTGGACGTGTAGGTCGCCGCCCGAAGACCGTCGGAAGGGTTGAGGGTCACCGAACCGAGGGCCCCCGCCATCAGCAGGCAGATGAGAAACGCGTAATACGGAGGGAAGATCCGCAGGGTCCGCCGGAAGTAGAAACGGCCGAGGTCGATGCGGCCGTACCGCTGTACCTCATCCAGGAGCAGACCGGTGATGAGGAACCCGGAGATCACGAAAAAGACGACGACGCCGAACTCTCCAAGGCCCAGAAAGTTCCCTGCGGCTGCCGATAAGGGGAAGTTCTTTGTCCCCGCGAGGTGGCTGATGAGAACGAGAGTGATCGAAATCGCCCGTAATCCGTCGAGTGACGGGATCCGGCGCTCCGCCGACGCGCTCATGAGCGCCCGCCTCTGCAAGGCAGACGCCTGTTTCACTCGTTCATGACGAATGCCCAGAGCGTGTCGCCGGCGGCGACGACCACATACTGCAGACCGTCCAGGGTGTAGGTAATCGGCCCGTTGCTGACAGCGGTGCGGACGCCGGCCCGCCACAGCGGCTCGCCGGTCGTCGCGTTCAGCGCCACGAAGTTGCCGCTCGACCCGTCGCCGGTGAACAGCAGGTTGCCGGCCGTGGACAGGAGTCCGGAGAACCCGCTCCCCTCCCACTTGTGGCTCCAGCGGATCTTTCCCGTCCGGTAGTCGATGGCCTGCACCATGTGCTGCGCCCAGCCGCCCCGGTCGGTGCCGCCCCATCCCATCGGGTTCTTGCCCGTGTCGTAGAGGTACCAGACGCTGTACGCCTGCGCCGCGCTCACGTAGAACAGCCCCGTCGCGGGACTGAAAGAGGGAGACGGCCAGTTGGTGGCCCCGGCCTGGTTCGGACTCACCAGCGCGCCGTCCACCTGCGGATGCTTCGCCGGATTGGGAATCGGCTGTCCCTTGTCGTCGAATCCCAGCGACCAGTTCGTCGGCACGAAGTCGGTGGACAACAGCGCCTTCCCGTTGGTGCGATCCAGCAGGAAGAACTTGCCGTTCCGTGATGCCTGCGCCAGCAGCTTTCGCGGCTGGACGGACCCGCGCCCCCCGGAGCGGCCGGTGGAGGGGCGCGGCGGGCCGCCGAGCGGTGCGTCGATGAGCACGGCGGTCTCCGTCGCATCCCAGTCGTGGGTGTCGTGCGGCGAGGCCTGGAAATACCAGCGCATCTTCCCGTCGTCCGCACCGAGCGCGACGATGGAGGCGGTGAAGAGATTCGCGCCGGGGCGGTTGACGTGCGCCACGACCGGCTGCGGGTTGCCGGTGGTCAGGTAAATGAGATTCAGCTCCGGATCGAACGTGACGGGCTGCCAGGTCATGCCGCCGCCGTGCCTCGCCATCTCGAGGCTCGGCCAGGTGTCGAGGCCCGGATCGCCCGGCTTCTGCGGCACCGTGTACCAGCGCCACTGCAGCGAGCCGTCGGCCGGATCGCGCGCCTCGATGTAGCCGGGATTGTCGATGTCGTCGCCGCTGACCCCGACGATCACGTGGTTGGGGATCACGATGGGCGCCGTCGACGAGTAGTAGTAGCGGTTCACATCGCAGATGGTCTGACGCCAGCGCTCCCTGCCGTCCTTGATGTTCAGCGCGACGAGATGGCAGTCCGGCGTCTCCACGTACAGGGTGTCGCCGCCGATCCCCACACCGCGGTTGCCGATGTAGTTGCCTCCCTTGCCCTGCCAGACGAAGTGCCAGATCTCCCGGCCGGTGCGCGCGTCGATCGCCCAGACGTGATCGGGAGACGAGAAATACAGCACGCCGCCGACCTGCAGCGGGGTCGCCTTGATCGGCGCCGACCCGGGGCCGCTGACGCGATAGCTCCACGCCAGGCTCAGATGCTTGACGTTCCGATCGTTGACGTTCGTCAGCGGACTGAAGCGGCGGCCCGAATAGTCGCCGTTGAACGTCGGCCACTCGACCGCGAGGATCAGAAGGAGCGCGGCAATCATTTCAGACTCGCCAGGTAGGCGACGACGTCGTGCATCGTCTTGTCGGTGATCCGCGGCAGCAGCGCGACGTGCGCCGCGTACGGATCGGATTTGACCACCTGCACGCCGCGGCCGCGGCGGATGGTCCGGTGCGCGCCCGAGGCGTCGCGCAGCGAGACGTAGAAGTCGTCGAGGTGCACGAGCGGACCGGATACCGTCTCGCCGTCCGGCGTCGTGACCTTGACGGTGACGACCGGCGCGGGAGTCGACCGGCGGCGCGATGCGACGTTGTTCGGAAAGAGGAAGCGCTGCTGGATCGTGATGGGATCCATGCGGCGGCCAATCGCGGAGAGATCGCCGGCCGGCGAATGGCAGGCGGCGCAGCCCCCCTCGCCCTTGAAGTACGACTCCCCCGCTTCGGCATCGCCGGTCAGCACGTCACCGGGCGTGAAGAGCGGCGAGCCGCGCAGCGTGTCGTTCACCCGCGCGCGGAGGAAATGCGACAGCAGCAGCACCTGTATGCCGGTGAGCGGCGGGAGGGGGCGCGGATGGGCGCTCGCGAGATACGGCCCCAGAGTGCTGCCGTAGCGATCGCGAAGGACGACGTCCGAGCGAACCAGATTCGCGCCGTCGGACGTGCCGCGTGCGTCCGGGCCGTGGCAGGCGCGGCAGTCCGACGCATAGAGCGGGGCCGCGCGCTCCACTGCCTTGGGGTCGACCATCGGCTTGTCCGCCGGGCCGACGCCGCCGCGAATCGTCGTCGGCGACAGCGTATGCCGGGTGGACAGGAACTCGACGATCGCCGCCACTTCCGCGCTGGTCGCCTTGGCGCCGCGGCCGATCATGTTCTCGACCGTGGCTTCCCACTGCGGGCGGGTGCGGCCGACAGTAATGACGTGCTCGAAGTCGTGGCAGAGCGTGCCGCACACGCGCCGCGTGGTGGCCTCGCCGGACTCGCCGGTCGCCGGCGGCTGCGCAGCGGCGGGTGGCGGCGCAGCGGCCGGCGCCTGCGCAGCGGCCAGCACGCCCAGCAGGAACAGGATTGCGGCTCCCATCGAGCCGCAATTATCTCACCGTGACATTGTCGAATGTGCAGGTCGCGGCCGCGGCGGTCGTGTGACTGGTCACCGCCACCCCAACGTAGATACTGGGCCCCATCGCGATGGTGTCGGCGCCGACCAGCGTCCAGGTCGTGCCGTCGGGCGACTCGAAGGCCGAGATCTGGCTCCCGGTGCGCTGCAGCTTCACCCAGCGCGGCGCGGTGGTGAAAGAGCCCGCCGTGCCTACACTGATGTCCTGATCGACACGGCGGCGCTGGAACGCGGCACCCTTGCCGGCCGAGACCAGCATGAACGCGTGCGGCGACCCGGCGGTCAACGAGGCGCGCACCATCACGCCCGCCTTGACCCAGGCGTTGACGTCCATCTGGACCGACGAGACGCGCGCGACGATCGACCCGTCGCCGGTCAGCGTGGTGTAGGCGTAGTGAAAGGCGTCGGCCGCGCCCCACACGTCGGCGCCGGATCCGGTGACGGTGAAGGCGCCGGCGCCGCCCGTGGCGTTCCCGGCAATCGGCGTCGCGCCGATATCCCCGTGCGACCACACGGCGGCGGCGGGGGCCGCCGCCCCGGCCACGACGCTCACGTTGTCGAACGTCGCCGCCGCCGTGGTGCCGGCGACGTGGCTCGAGACGGCGAGGCCGATCAGCACGCTGCGCCCGAGCGTGAACGTGTCGCCGCCGACGCGCGTCCACGTCGCCCCGTCGGCGGACTCGTACCCGCTGATGGTCGCCCCGGAGCGCACCAGCTTCACCCATCGCGGCGCGGTCGACAGGCTGCCCGGCGAGCTCGTGCTCGTGCCGCCGTCGACGGTGCGGCGCTGGAACGGCACCCCCTTCGCCGGCGACGCCGCGACGAGCATGAACGCTTGCGCCGCCGACGGCGACAGCGAGCCGCGGATCATGACGCCCGCCTTGGTCCAGTTGCTGACGAACTGAATCCCGGTGACGCGCGCGACGATGGTCCCGTCGCCGTCGAGCGTGCGGTACGCGTAGTGAAAGGCGTCGGCGGTTCCCCACACGTCTGCCCCCGCGCCGGCCACTTCGAACACGCCGTTCGATTGCGCCGCACGTCCGGCGGCGCCCGTCGCGCCGACGTCGACGTGGCTCCAGCCCTCCCCGACGGCTCCCGAGGGGGCCGTCGACGTTTCCGTCGACGCGACGACCGCGGCGAACACGTTGAGCCTCGCCCCGGTCACGGTCACGCCGGACCACTGCGGCAGACGATCGGCGCTGGCCAGCAGGATCTGCTTCAGCGCCGCCGGCGTCAGCGCGGGATTCTGAGAGGCCATGAGCGCCAGCGTGCCGGACACGTGCGGCGCCGCCATGCTCGTCCCGCTCGAATAGGCGTAGCCGTCCCAATAGGTGCTGAAGATGTTGGTCCCTGGCGCCGCGATGTCGACCGCCGTTGCCCCGTAGTTGCTGAACGCCGCGCGCGCGTCGTTCTCGTCCGAGGCGGCGACCGACACGATCGACGGAGAGGTGAAGCTCGCCGGATCGTAGGGCGCCGCGTCGTCGTTGCCTCCGTCGTTGCCGGCGGCAAAGACGCTGATGATGCCGGCCTGCGCCGCGGCGTCGATCGTGTCCCTCAGCGCATGAGGATACGGCGCATTGGGATCGCGCGGCGATCCCCAGCTGTTGCTGGCGATGCGGAGGTTCACGCCGCGGTTGACCTTGAGGTCCATCAGGTACTCGAAGCAGGTGATGGCCGCGGCGTCGTTGCCGGTGCCGGTCGCGTCGAGAAACTTGCACGCGACGATCTGCGGATTCCAGGCGACGCCGACCGCGCCGATGCCGTTGTCCCCCTGCGCGCCGATGATGCCGGCGGCGTGGGTGCCATGGCCGTTGTCGTCCATCGGATCGCTGTCGTGATTCCAGGCGTCGATCCCGTGGACGTCATCCACGTAGCCATTGCCGTCGTCGTCGAGCCCGTTGCCCGGCACTTCGCCGCGATTCACCCACGCCGAGCCGGCGAGATCCGGGTGGCGGTAGTTGATGCCGCTGTCGATGACGGCGACGACAACGTCGCGGGCCGACGGGGGAAACGCGGCCCACGCCGACGGCGCGCTGACGCGCGCGAGCCCCCAGAGGACATTGCCGGTCCAGGCGGGATCGTTGGGAGCGCCTGCAGCCACCGCGCGGCGGATGAAGTTCGGCTGCGCGTACAGCACCGCGGGATCGGACGCGAGCGCCGGCACCGCGCCCGTGGCGCGATCGCCGGCCGCGATCTCGACGTGCTCGATGCCGGTTCGCGCGAAGCGCTTCCGGAGTTTCGCGCCGGCGCGGGCGAGCGCCGCCTGGCGCTCCGCCGGCGTTGCGCCCGGCCGGAACTTCACCAGCAGTTCGGCGCGGCGAGCCGGCGGGCTCTGCGCGGCGATACGGCTGCCGAAGGCGAGCGTTCCGAATGCGACGACAACGACACCAGCGCTGCGGACCAAGTCGATCCGCGCTCGTTCCCAGGTCATGTGCATGTGTGTGGAATGCGGGCGTTTAGCAACCGAGTGAAGGGATCACGATTACAGCAGGGGAAGGATCCACTTTCAAGCAGGGCGGTATTCGCGCGCAGCTCGAGCGCCAAGCTCAGCGAGTGTGGAGCGCGAGCGCAAGCAACCTCAGCGGTGACAGAATGTGACGACCATGCGCGTGCCGCGCAACGTCACGGTTCTGGCCGCGAGCCTGTTCGCGCTCTCGCTCGGCGAGGAGCTATGGCAGGCCTACATGCCCGCGTACCTCACCGCGCTCGGCGCGAGCGGCGTGGCTGTCGGCCTGTTCGCCTCTTCGAAGGACCTGCTCGACAGCCTCTACCAGCTTCCGGGGGGCTGGCTCTCCGATCGGCTGGGGCGCCGGCGCACGCTTCTCATCTTCACTGCCCTCGCGCTCGCCGGCTACGTCACCTACGCGACCGCGCCCGACTGGCCGTTCGTTCTCGCCGGTCTGCTCGGCGTCATGGCGTGGAAGGCGGGCGCATTTCCCACCACCTTCGCGGTGATCGGCGACTCGCTCGATCGCAGCCGCCGCGCGACGGCGTTCGCGGTTCAGTCCGTACTCGTGCGCGTGCCTCGCGTGATCAGCGCACCGCTCGGCGGACTCGCGATCGCGAGTATCGGCGTGATCGGGGGCGTGCGGCTGGCGTGTGCCATCACCGCGCTTCTGGCGTTGGCCGTGATGGCGATGCAGTACGTCTGCTTCCATGACGATCGGCCGGCGAACGCGGGCGCGCCTGCCGCGGCCGGGATCTCCTGGCGCAGCATGCCGCGCGAGCTGCAGCGGCTGCTCGCCGCCGACTGTCTGGTCCGCATCGGCGAGGGGATCGCGGCCGCGTTCATCGTGCTCTATGTCACCGGGACCGGGCGCGCCTCGATCACCGAATACGGCGTGCTGTACGCGATCCAGCAGGCGATCTCGATCGCGTTCTATCTGCCGGGAGGGCGCCTCGCCGATCGCACGGGGCGCCCACGCGTCGTCGCCCTGACCTTCCTCTGCTTCGCGCTCTTTCCGCTCGCCGTCCGCCTGGCGACGGGCCGCGCCGCGCTGATCGGGGCGTTCGTGATCGGCGGGCTGAAGGAGATCGGCGAGCCGGCGCGCAAGTCCCTGATCGTGGATCTCGCGCCCGACGACCGGCGCGCGTTGACGGTGGGGGTGTACTACGCGATCAGGAATTTCCTCGTGGTCCCGGCGGGCCTGCTGGGCGGCATCCTGTGGCAGCAGTCTCCCCACCTGCCGCTCGAAGCCGGGTTCGGCGTGAGTCTCCTCGGCCTGCTGGTGTTCGCGAAGACCTCGGCGGTGACGCTCGCCGAGCGGACTGCCCGCTAGCGGTCGCCGAGCGAGATGCCTATGGCGCGCGCCGCCCGCAGCACGTCGAAGTCGGGCGGGACCGTCCGGGTGCGTCCGACGACTCTGTCGAGCGGCACCGCGACGATGTCGGGCGGCCGGAACGCGACCATGTGGCCGTAGGTGCCGGCAAGCAGCAGTTCGACCGCACGCGCGCCGAAACGCGTCGCGAGCATGCGATCGAAACTGGTGGGCGTGCCGCCGCGCTGCAGGTGACCGAGCACGACGCTGCGCGTTTCCTTGCCGGTCAGCGTCTCGAGCTGCGTGGCCACCACCGAGGCGACGCCGCCGAGCCGTTCGACGAACTCCCCCTTCGCCTCCTTGAGCACCGTCGCCTTGCCGCCGACCGGCTTCGCCCCTTCAGCCGCCACCACGATGCTGAAGCGGGCGCCCATGTCGTCCCGCTCGCGGATGCGGCGGGCGACGGCCTCGAGGTTGTAGGGAATCTCGGGAATGAGGATCACGTCGGCGCCGCCGGCGACGCCGGAATACAGCGCGATCCAGCCGGCATAGCGGCCCATCACTTCGACCACGATCACGCGATGGTGCGCCTCCGCGGTCACGTGCAGCCGATCGATCGCATCGGTCGCGAAGCTCACGGCCGTGTCGAAGCCGAACGTGTTCGTGGTCTCGACGATGTCGTTGTCGATCGTCTTGGGAACCCCGACGAGCGGTACGCCCATCTGCGCGAAGCGGTGCGCGATCGCCAGGGTGCCGTCGCCGCCGATCACGACCAGCGCGTCGAGCTTCAGTTCGTGAAACATCTCGACGCAGCGCGCGGAGTAATCCCTGGTCCCTTCCGACGTCGCGACCGGGTAGAGGAAGGGGTTCCCGCGGTTGGTCGTGCCCAGGATGGTACCGCCGACGCGGAGAATACCGGTGACGTCCTTCGGCTCCAGCCGGCGCCAGCGGTCGGGTTCGATCAACCCGTCGAAGCTGTCTTCCAGCCCGATGACTTCGCAGTTGGCGTTGGCGCCGGCCTTGACGACGGCGCGGATGACGGCGTTGAGCCCGGGCGCATCGCCGCCGCCGGTGAGCACGCCCAGACGACGAATCGGTGCGGCCATTGATAGTCAAGTATAGGCAATGGTAGACTTACGTGTTCACACCACGACACCGGCCCGCGTCGACGCGGACGCTGTCGCGGCGTGCTCGCCGTCGGTGGGGCGCGTAGCTCAGCTGGGAGAGCGCTGCGTTCGCAATGCAGAGGCCGAGAGTTCGATCCTCTCCGCGTCCACCAACCTTCGCTCGCTGCCTCAGTGGCGAGCTACGGTTCGCCAGCCAACCTTCGCTCGCTGCCTCAGTGGCGAGCTACGGATCGCCAGCCAACCTTTCGGATCGGCAGCGTCAACGCTGAGCGGCCGGCGCCTTTCCGAGCAGGTCGACCGCGCTGCGCACCGCCTGCGCCAGCCTGGCCGCGGGACCGGTCCCGTAATAGTGCAGGAAGATCACGACGGGCTGCACGCCGGTCATGTGATGGTGGATGGCGACGACGTTGATCCCGTTCGCGCGCAAACTCTTGAGCACCGGCGTCACTTCGTGGTCGAGCATCGCCACGTCGCCGGCGACCATCGCGTCCGCGTCGGTGCCGGCGAACGCGGCCCAGGTGTTGAGGCCCATGCGCGCGTTGATCGACGCCCCATGCTCCCGCAGGTCGATGTCGGGACGGCCGATCGTGATCTTGTACACGGGCCCGCTCTGTTCGCCGGGACGTCCGACGATCTTCGCCAGCGCCGCGCCGTCCAGGGTCGCGGGCGCCGGCGACGCGGACGGCGCTGCCGGGGCTGCCGGCTTGCCGCCGCGGCCGATCAAATCGATCGCCGGCTTGACGCGCGTCGCCAGATCGGCGGCCGCGCCCATCCCGTGCACGTGCATGTAGAAGATGCGCGGCTGCTCCCAGAAGAAGTGATTGTGCAGCGCCGTCACGTCGAGGCCGGCGTCGAGAACCGCCGACATGACCGGGTTCACCTCGTCCTCGGTGAGCACGAGGTCCCCCATCATCACGTCGTGTCCGCCGTCCCCTTTGGTCAGCGCGATCCAGCCGCCGAAGCCGAGCGGGGTCGGCGCCGGCCGCTGATTGATGGCGACGCGAAGATCGTTGCGGGGAATGTTGACCTTCAGCACACCGTCCTTGAAGTCGCCGGACCTGCCGAGCGTCTTCAACACGGCCTGGTAGTCGGAAGGGACGTCTTGCGCCTGGACCGGACTCGCCCCGGCAAGGGCGATCGCCAGGATCGTCGCGCGAACTGAAACTCTGAATGGATGCATGAGTGTCTCCGGTATGTCCTGTCGTCTGCAGCAGAGGCCAGGGCGGTCGACGGTTCGCCTCACGGGACCGCTCCCATTGTGACCGGCCGCCCGAATCGGGAGTACAAAACTGGAACCACGATCATGTTCAGCGCCGTCGAGCTGGCGAGGCCGAACAGGATCACCATCGCCATCGGCGCCTGGATCTCGCTGCCCGGCTCCCCCACCGACAACGCGATGGGAACCAGCGCCAGACCGGCGGCGAGCGCCGTCATCAGAATCGGAATCAGGCGCTCCGTCGCGCCGCGCATCACGGCGGTCCTGAAGTCGCGCACACCCTCCGCCTCTTGCAGATGCCGGATGTGCGACACCAGCATGATGCCGTTCCGCGTCGCGATGCCGAACAGCGTGATGAAGCCGACGATCGACGCCACCGACAGCACGCCGCCCGCAAGATAGACGCCGACCACTCCGCCGATCAAGGCCAGCGGCAGGTTCAGCATGATGAGTACGCCGTCGCGCGCAGACCCGAACGCCGCGGACAGGATGAAGAAGATGGCGGCGACGACGCCGAGCGAGAGCCAGAGCAGCTGGCGGGACGCCTGCGCTTCGCTCTCGAACTGGCCGCCGTATTCCACGTGATATCCCTGCGGCAGCCGGACGTGCCGGCCGACGCGGTCCTGAATGTCGTTGACGACGCTCCGGAGGTCGCGTCCCGAGACGTTGCTCTGCACCACGATCCGCCGCTGCACGTTTTCGCGCATCACGAAATTCGGACCGCGATCCTCCTGGAGCTGCGCCACCGAGGCGAGCGGGATCTGCCGCCGATCGGGGGTCTGAATCGGCGTCGAGCCGATGGCGTCGAGCGTGCCGGCGTCCTCGAGCGCGTATCGTACGACCAGCGGAACCGCGATCTGCCCCTCGAGGATCCGGCCGACGGCGTGGCCCACGCGGGCGGTCTGCAGCGCCTCGGCGACGGTGCCGGACTCCAGGCCGTGCCGTGCGGCGGCGGCGGGATCGACGCGGACCTTCAGCGTCGGAATGTCGGTCTGCGCTTCGGCGGCGAGGTCGACCACGCCCTCGACCTGCGCCATCTGCGCCTGCACCTGGCCGGCGAGCTGCCGCAAGGTCGGCAGATCGTCGCCGAAGATCTTGACGGCGATGTTCGCGCGCGTCCCCGAGAGCATGTGATCGATGCGGTGCGAGATCGGCTGGCCGATCGTGACGTTCGTCCCGGGCAGGAGCGACACCTTCTGGCGGAGGTCCTCCAGCACCTCTTCCCGCGAGCGATCCTTCATCTGCAGCCGGACGTCGACCTCGGCCGACTCCACCCCTTGCACGTGCTCGTCCAGCTCCGCCCGTCCCGTCCGCCGGGCCGTCGACGTCACTTCCGGCACGCCGAGCATCAGGCGCTCGAGCGCGTTCCCGAGTGCGTTCGAATCCGCGAGGCTCGTTCCCGGGATGGTCACGGCGCTGACGGTGAGCGCCCCCTCGTTGAACTCGGGAAGAAACGATCGGCCGGCGGCCACGATGCCCGCCAGCGCCGCCATCAGCAGCACGGCCGCCGCGGCCAACACCGTCCGCCAGCGGCCGAACGCGTGCCCCAGCCAGCGCTCGTACGCAGCCTTGAGCCGCTGCGGGAAGCGTGGTTCGGCGCCCGCCTGGATCAAGCGCGACGCCGGCAGCAGCCACGAGCAGAGCACCGGTGTGACGGTCAACGCGACGACGAGCGAGGCCGTCAGCGCGACCACGTAGCCGAACCCGAGCGGACGCAGCAGCCGTCCTTCGACGCTGCTCAGCATGAACAGCGGCAGGAATACCAGCGCGACGATCACGGTCGCGAAGACGACCGACTGCCGGATCTCCGTGCTGGCGCGGTAGACGACCGAGAGAACGGGCTGGCGTTCGGCGTCCGGCAGGCTCGCGTTCTCGCGCAGACGGCGGACGACGTTCTCGACGTCGATGATCGCGTCGTCCACCAGTTCGCCGATCGCGATCGCCAGTCCGCCGAGGCTCATGCTGTTGATCGTCAGACCGAAGCGGTCCATTGCGAGCACCGCCGCGACCAGCGACAACGGCAGCGCCAGCAGCGTGATCAGCGCCGCACGCATGTTCATCAGGAACAGGACCACGACCAGGATGACGAGCGCCGCCCCTTCGAGGAACGCCGTGAACAGGTTGTCCAGCGACTGCTCGATGAAGTCCGCCTGCCGGAAGAGATCGCGGTGGATCTGCATGCCTTCGGGGAGGGCGCGCTGAATGTCCTCCAGCGTGGTCTCGATGCGGCGGGTCAGCTCCAGCGTGTTGACCGCGGGCTGCTTCTGGATCCCGAGGATCACCGCCGGCCGGGCGTTGTGCGATCCCTCGCCGCGCTTGATCGCCGCCCCCTCGCGGACGCTCCCGACATCGCGCACCAGCACGGGCACGTCGTCGACGGTCTTGATGCTGACGTTCGCGATGGCGTTGACGTCGGCAAGGCGGCCGACCCCGCGGACCAGGTATTCCTGACCTTGCGACGCCTGGAATCCCGCCGTCGCGTTCTGATTCGCCGCGACGAGTGCCCGCTCGACTTCCTGCAACGTGACCTGCTGCACCGCCAGCCGCGCGGGGTCGAGCACGACTTCGTACTGCTTCTGCTCGCCGCCGGTCGCGATCACCTGAGAGACGCCTGGCACGGCGAGCAGGCGCCGGCGAACGACGGTTTCCGCGGCGGTGCGAAGTTCCAGAGATGAATGCCGGTCGGACTCGAGATCGATGAACAACACCTCGCCCATGATCGACGAGACCGGCGCCAGGAACGGCGGTTCGACATCGGGCGGCAGCGAACCCGACACGAGCGTCAGCTTCTCGGCGACGGTCTGACGGGCGCGATTGATGTCGTAGCCCCAGTCGAATTCCACCCAGACGACGGCGACGCCGACCGCGGTGGCGGAGCGCACGCGGCGAACGCCTGCGGCGCCGTTCAGGGAGGATTCGATGGGGAAGGTGACCAGCGACTCGATCTCCAGCGGGTCCATCCCGGGCCCCTCGGCCAGAATCGTCACCGTCGGCGCCGTCAGATCCGGCAGCACGTCCAGGGGGATGCGTGTGGCCGTCCACCCGCCCCACAGCAGGAAGGCGGCGGCCAGCGCCACCACGATCGAGCGATGCCCGAGCGACCAGCGAATGAGCGCGTCGATCATCGGCGGCTCAATGGACGTGGCCGTGCGCGGGCACGGACGTCGACAGCGACGCAAGGCGCACGAGGTACGCGCCCCTGGTCACGACACGATCGCCCGGTTTCACGCCGTCGACGACCTGCACGAGGTCGCCGGAGCGCGCGCCGAGCGTGACCGCGCGGCGCTCGAACGTCTCCCCTTCGCGCTGCACGAAGACGATCGGACGGCCGGCATCGTCCACGACGGCGGCGGCGGGCACGACGGGGCGCGCCGCGCTCTGTTCCAGCAACAGGTGCACGAACACCGACTGCCCCACCGGCAGGCCGTGCGGGCGATTGTCGAAGGCGAACGTGATCGGCACGGTCCGCAACTGCGGATCGAGAACCTTGCCGACGTTCACGAGACGGCCGGCCGGGATGCGATCCGCCCGCCCGGCGATCTCGAGTTCCGCGGTCCGCGCCGTCCGGGCACGGGCGGCGTCCGCTTCAGGGATCTGCCCGACCACGTGTACCTGTGCGGCGTCCACCACCCGGAACAGCACGCTGCCCGACGTCACGTTCGCGCCCGTGGCGGCCGTGCGCTGAGCGACGACGCCGGAAACCGGTGCGCGAACGACGAAGAGCCCCTCGCCATCGGCGGCGCCGCCCGCGCGCGCGGCGTTGTATTGCGCCAGGCTCGCTTCGGCCGCCGTCAGGCGCGCCTTCGCCTGCTCCTCCGCCGCCCGCGCCTCGTCCAGCCGCCTGGCGGGCGCGGCGCCGGCGGACGTCAGCCGCTCGGCGCGTTCGCGGTCGCGGGTTGCCAGCGTCAAGGACGTTCGTGCCTCCGCGTGTGCTCGTTGAAGCTGCGGCAGATCGCCGGGTGACGAGGGAGGCGGCAGCAGTCGCGCGAGCTCCTGCCCTCGTGTGACGGCCGCGCCAGGCGCCACGTCGACCACGCGCGTCAGACGCCCGTCGATCGGCGCGACGACGTCGGCGGCGCCGCCGGGCCTGGGTTCGAGCCGGCCGGGCACGCGGACGGATTCGCGCACCGCCTGCGCGCGCACGACGGCGGTACCGAAGTCGAGGCTCCACTGCTGTTCCTTGAGGAAGCTGATGCCGGGTGCCTCCTCACCGGGCCCGGCCGCGGCTCGAGCCGCATCGGCGGTGGGATGCACGTCGACCTCGCCGACCTGGTGCTCGTCGGTGACGCCCGCCGATCTGAGGACGACGATCAGCGCGCGCTTCCCGGCGCGCGCGGGCTTCACGTCGACGCCGAAGATTCCGGGCCGGGACGGCGCATCCACCCGGAAGACTTCCGGTTGCCCGCCGGGCGCCTGCAGGCGCACCTCGACGCTTCCCTCGCTGAGCGGCTCGAACGTGTCGAGCCGCGTCAGGTGAATGGCGAAGCGTGAAGTCGAGCCGGCGACGAGCGGTGGATACTCGGCGAAGAGCTCGGTCTTGCCGGTCCACCTGGTCACCGCGAGGGGTTCCGGTTCTTCCGGCGGCGGAGTTGCGGGTCGCCTGCAGGCGGATGACAGCACACCGAGCACGAGCATCGACGCGAGGACTCTCAAGGCCACACTGGTGCTCCTATCGCGCGTTCGAGCGCAACCTGGGCGAGCCGCACATCCAGTCGAAGATCGATCCCCCGGTTCCGCGCGCGCGCGGCGGTCCGCACCGCGTCGAGCAGCTCCAGAATCCCCACTTCCCCCTCGCGGTACGCGATCTCGGCGATCTGCACGAGCTCTTCGGCGCCGGCCTGCCCCTCCGCGGCGATGGCGGCCTGCCGAACCGACAGGACCTGCGCGGCACCAGCCACCTCGCTGCGGATGCGGTGCTCGAGCGACGCCCGCTCCGCATCGGCGCGGGCACGCTCGGCGTCCCAGCGCGCGGCCTCGCGCCCGCCGCGATCGAACACGGGGAGCGAGACGGTCACGCCGAACACCCCGCCGCGCGCGCGGCCGGAGAGATCGTCGGCGCGCTTCAACCCGCCGAACACGGTCGGCGCGGGCAGCCGCGCGCGGCGCGCCGCGTCGGCTTCGAACGCGGCCCGCGCTTCCGTCTGCTGGAGCGCCCGCAGTTCCGCGCGTGCCGCGATCGCTCGCGCCGAGAGCGCGTCGATCGCGGGCATGGGGCCCGACGGCGACGCCGCCGCGATCGTGCTCGCCGGCACATCGCGCGGGAGCATGCCTGTCAGCACCGAGCGCGCCTCGGCGAGCGCCGCCGTCGCCGAGGCCACGACCTGGTTCGCTTCCCGGTACTCTTCCTCGGCTCGCAGGCGATCGAACCGCGATCCCTCCCCTTCACGCTCGCGCGTGCGAAGGATCTCGATCAGGCGCTCCAGCTCGCGCATGTATGCGCGGGCCGCCTCCAGGCGCGCCTGTTCGGCGACGGCCCGGCTCACCGCCGCCGCGGCGTCCGAGCGCAGCCGCCAGAGCCGCGCGTCGCGGTCCGCTTCAGCAGCGCCGGTGGCAGCTCCGCCGGCGCGAGACAGCGCGGCCCGGGCGCCGAACACCGGCACCGGCTGCTCCGCCTGGAGAAACTCGGTGAACCCGGCCCCCTCGCGGCTGTAGGTGAGCGACGGATTCGGATACGCGAGGCGTGCGAGCTGCTCCCGCCGTGTGACTTCCGTCTCGCTGCGGATGGCTCGCGCCTGCGGTCCATCGCGGACGATCAACTCGACGACCTCGCGCTCGGTCTGTTCCTGCCCGGCGCCGGCGGACGGAACGAGCAGGCAGACGGCAATCCAGGCGTGGACCCGGGATCGGCTCGACATACGGACGGTCCTCTACTGAACGAACTGACTTGCGATCCGCCCTTCGCCACGGCGTGGCGGCGGCGGGATCAGGACATCAGGCGGGCAGGCTGGCTGGCGGGGCGCGCGCGGGGAGTCGCCCGGGCGCGGGCGGTCCGTGTACGCGAACGTCCGTGATGGGGAGCGCGGATCGTGCCGGCGCCGCCGGAACCGCCAGCGCGGGGCCTGGCAGCTCGGCCACGGCGACCTCGACGGAGGGCACGCTCGCGCAAACCGTCCTGGCGGTGACGGCGTGGCGGCCGGCATCACAGGAGATCGCTTCGAAATGCGGGCCGTGGTCATCCAGGCGCCGATCGGCGTGCGGCGGCGCGGCCGCCGCGTGGCGGTGCGCCGCGAGCCCGTGGTGATGCTCCGGATGATCGTGCCCGGCGTACTCGTGTACGTGCAGAGATGCCGCCGCGGCCGTTGCCGTGACCAGGGCCGCCGCGAGAACCATCGCGATGAGCCGGCGCACGCTCGGAGTCTACTACGCCTCGATCACCGCAGCGCGACCGCCACTCCGGCGAACGCCTGGAACACGCTGCCGCCGCCGACGTCGCTGAACGAGCGCACTTCGTAGCGTCCCTGGCCGAACACCATCAGCCGCGGCGCGACCCGGCCGTCGATGCCGCCGACGATCTGCGTCCCGGCGCGCGGACCGAACGTCAACGTCTGCTCGTGCCCGTCCGTCTTCGTCCGCCGCCGTTCGGCATACACACCAACGCCGCCGCCGAAGAACGGCGAGATCCGTCCGCGGCCGCGCGCGATCGCATTCACGCCGACGCTCCGGAACTGCCGCGACCGCTCGACCACGACGGGACCGGTGAAACCCGCGCCGGGAAACGTCTCCGACTCGCTGTGCCAGGCGAGCGCGACCTCGGGCTCGATCGCAAATCGCCGGGTGCCCGCCCGTACCGCGAACAGCACCGTCGGTGCGACGTACTCGATATCGCTGTGCAGGTAGTTCGACGCGCCGAAGGCGGCGCGCACCTGAATCGCCGGGGTCTGCGCGTCCGCGACACCGGCGGCCGCGGCGAACACGATCAGCAACAGGGAAAGGCGTCTCATACGGCGAACGGCGCAAAGTGCCCGCGGTTCGGCTCAGCGGGCGCCGTCAGTCGTCAATCCCGCCCGCCCCGTCGGCCACCGGTTCGGTGAGCCTGCCGCGCCGTTTCAGCATCGACTCGACGAGGCCGCGCAGCGCCTGCGCGGCAACCGCGTTCGCCAGCGACAGGCGCTGAAGCTCGTCGAGATCGCGGTCGGACACGTCGGCGCGCGGGTCGGCGGCCTCGGTTCTGGCGGCGACGTCCGAGAGCGCCTCGGCCGCACGGCGGGCGCCGCGCAGCGATGCCTTCAGCGCCTCGATTTCCGTCAGATCTGGCATGCGGACCACTTTATCGCAGTTACAGGTTCGGGACAGTAGCCGACAGTTCTGTAATCGATCGACACGTCCGCGGCCCCTGATATCGCCGTAAGTCCAAGCGTTCACAGGTCTTCGTCCCCGACTACGGAAATGGCAGGTTGGAGCGCGGGTTGCACCGTCGCTGGGCTCCGTGCACATGTCGGTTCCCCTGCCGGATCACGCGTCAACGCAGTCGTCCTCCGGCTTCGAGGACGGCCTCGGACGCCGTGCGCTCGAGTTCGATCGCGAGACCGGCGGCATGCTGGAACGGCTCGTCCTGCGCCCCGAGCTGAGCGCGTTCGAGAAGGTCCTGGTCGAGCGGATCGCGCTGGTCGCGGCGCTGGAAGACGAACGCTTTCCCCGCCCGCGCGCCGCCGAACGCCAGGACGATCGGCTGACGGTGCTCTCGGAGTACGTCGCCGGCCGCCGCCTCTCCGACATCATCGAAGCCGCCGCCGATCACGGCATCGTCGCTGGCCTGGACGCCGCCCTCGGCCTTCTGCTCGAAATCCTGCCCGCGCTTTCCCGCCTCCACGAAGCCGGCCTCGCGCATGGCGCGCTCGCCCCCGGACGGGTCGTGATCACCCCCGCGGGACAACTCGCGCTGCTCGACGCGATCTACGCCGAACCGCTCGAACGGCTGCAGCTGACGCGCAAGCGGCTGTGGGCCGAATTCCGCCTGGCCTTCCCGCCGACCGCCGGTCCCGCCCGGTTCGACAAGGCCGCCGATCTCGCGCACGCCTCGATCATCGCCGCGTCGCTCACCGTGGGACGCGCGCTGCAGGAACGGGACTATCCCGAGGGGATCCCGCCGCTCAGGAACGAGATCCACGAGATCGCCGCCATCCGCGGATCGAAATCCTTCGCCGACGCGGTCGACAAGTACTTCGCCGCGACGCTGCCGTTGGCCGGGCGCCGGACGACGCCGACGGCCGACGAGGCGGCGATCGACCTGCGGAAGCTGGTGCGGAAGGAGCTGGGGATCAATACCTGCCGCGCCGCGCTGCTCGAATTCCTGCAGCACGTCGAGACCGCGGACGCCGAGCGCACCGTGGCGGACGCGGCCGAGCGCGATCGCTGGATTGCCGCCGCCGCGGACGCCGTCCGCCGCGAGGCGGATCGCCAGCAATGGGCGGACGCCGCCCCGGCCGCGAAGGCGGACGCGCCGTCAGGACGCCGCGGCCGGGCGGAGACCGAACGCGCCGAGCGCGAGCGGATCGAGGCGGACCGCGTCGCGCGCGAGCGGGCCGAAGCGGAGCGCGAGGAGCGCGAGCGCGCCGAACAGGCGCGACGCGAGGCCGAGCGGGAACGGGCGGAAGCCGCGCGCCGCGAGGAAGAGCGCCGCGAAGCCGAGCGGCGCGAGCGCGAACGGCTCGAAGCCGAGCGTCTCGAGCAGGAACGGGCCGCGCGCGACCGCGCCGAAGCCGAACGCCGCGAGCGCGAGCGGCTCGAAGCCGAGCGCCTCGAGCAGGAACGGATCGCGCGCGAGCGCGCCGAAGCCGAACGCCGCGAGCGCGAACGGCTCGAGGCGGAACGGCTGGAGAAGGAGCGGATCGAGAAGGCGCGTCTGGAGGCGGAGCGCCGCGAGCGCGAACGGCTCGAGGCCGAGCGCCGCGAGCGCGAGCGGCTCGAGGCGGAGCGGCTCGAGAACGAGCGCCTCGAACGCGAACGCCTCGAGGCCGAGCGCCGCGAGCGCGAGCGGCTGGAGGCCGAGCGGCGCGAGCGCGAGCGGCTCGAAGCGGAGCGCCGCGAGAAGGAACGCATCGAACAGGCGCGACTCGAGGCGGAGCGGCGCGAGCGCGAACGGCTCGAAGCGGAGCGCCGTGAACGCGAACGCCTCGAGGCCGAGCGGCTGGAGCGGGAGCGTATCGAACGCGAGCGCCTCGAAGCGGAGCGGCGGGAGCGCGAGCGGCTGGAAGCGGAGCGCCGCGAACGCGAGCGGCTCGAAGCCGAGCGGCTGGAACGGGAGCGCATCGAGCAGGCCCGGCTCGAGGCCGAGCGGATCGAACGCGAACGCATCGAAGCCGAACGGCGGGAGCGGGAACGCCTGGAAACGGAGCGGCGCGAGCGCGAGCGGCTCGAAGCCGAGCGCCGCGAGCAGGAGCGCGCCGAGGCCGAGCGCCGCGAACGGGAGCGCGCCGAGCAGGAGCGCGCCGAAGCGGAGCGCCTCGAGCAGGAACGCCGGGAGGCCGAGCGCGAGCAGGAACGCGCCGCGAGGGCGCGCGCCGAAGCGGAGCGCCGCGAGCAGGAGCGCCTCGAGGCCGAGCGCCGCGACAAGGAGCGCGCCGAGAAGGATCGCGCCGCGAAGGAGAAGGCCCGTCTCGAGGCGGAGCAGCGCGAGCGCGAGCAGCAGCCCGCTGCGGAGTCCGACCGTCAGGCGCCGGCCGTCTCGAAGAGCGGCTGGCTCGTGCCGCCGAACCGCGCCGCGGCGTTCGAACCGGTGGCGACCGAACCCGAGCCGAAGCCCGCCGCCCCGGTGAAGCCGTACCCGATCTACGTGGCGCCGTCCGACCCCCCGGCGTGGACACCGACGCCGCTGCCCGAGGCCGCCACGCAGGAAGAGTTCCTCGCGTCGCTGTCGCAGATTCGCCCGCCGGCGCCGCCGCCCGCGCCGGTCCCGGCGAGCAGCGGCTCGCCGATCCGCCTGAAGGTGGCCGACGAGCGGCCCGCGCCGTCGCGCGCGGAGAGCCGGCGCGAACCGGTCGCAGTCCCCCTGTCGGCGGCCGAGGCGTACGAACCGTTCCGGCCGATCGAGGAGCGCCGGCAGATTCCGTGGAAGCTGATCGCCGCCGGCGTCATCCTGCTGGCCGGCGGATTCGCGGTCTTCCGCGGCTACGGACCGAGCGCCGCGCCGATGGTCGAGACCGTCAAGAAGGTCATTCCCAAGTCGGACGCCGCGCCGGCGGAGCTGCCGCCGGTGGGCGCCAACGTCGGCCGCCTGGTGATCACGACACAACCGGCGGGTGCGAAGGTCTCGCTCGACGGCAAGCCCGCCGGCGAAACCCCGCTGACGATCGACGCCGTCAAACCCGGCCGCCACGTCATCGCCATCGCCAGCAGCGAAGGGTCCGCCCGTCGCACCGTGCGCGTCGAGGCCGGTCAGGTCATGACGCTCGACTTCCCGCTCTACTCCGGGTTCGCCGCGATCTCGATCCCCTTCGTGGTGCAGGTATCGGAGGGCGGCAAGGTGCTCGGCACCAGCGAAAGCCAGATCCTTCTCAGCCCAGGGCGCCACATCCTGCGCCTGGTGAACAAGGACCTTGGCTACAGCGCGGCCGAGACGGTCGAGATCGTGGCGGGCGAAGTGACCCGGCTCGATCTCGATCCGCAGGGACGCGCCAACATCAACGCGGCGCCGTGGGCCGAAGTGTGGATCGACGGCGAGAAGGCCGGCGAGACGCCGCTGGCCAACGTGCCCATTCGCCTCGGCGTGCGCGAGATCGTCTTCAAGAACCCGCAATACCCCGAGCGGAAGCAGACCGTGACCATCACCGCGGGCGCACCGGCCACCATCTCGGTGGACTTCATCAAGTAGCGGACGCGGAGAGTACAATCGCGGAGGATGCCGGTCCCGCCCGCGAACGCCCCCTTCCTGCTCCGGCGCCTTCGTGATCTCCGCAGTATCGACGCCGCGCAGGAGCGGATGCTGGCGCGTGACGGCATCGCAACCCTGCCCGATCTGGATCTTGCCGTTGCCGAAGAGCGCCCGGCGGCGGCGGACCGCGCGCTGCGGCGCGCGGCGGAGCGGATCCGCCACGAGATCCGTCCCATCCTCCTCGGGCGCGCGTGGGACATCCTGGATCGCTTCATGTCCGGCCTCTCGCAGTGCGCCGCGGTGGACGTCTGGGAGGCCGCGGGCGCGGTCCGCCGCAGCGAACCGATCGTCCAGCATCTCGTCGTCGCGGCGCGGACGGCGAATCCGGACCACGCAACCGAGTGCGTCGCGGCGCTGCTGCCCGCGTCAGAGATCCTGCTTCGCAACGCGCGGCGGCTGATCGTGCAGTACGAGGGGGTCGAGATCGACGTCCGCGTCGCGCCGCCGGACGAGTACGGCAGCGTGCTGCTCGCGGCCACGGGGCCCCCGGCGCACGTCGCGGCGCTGCTCAGACGGCGAACGCCGCGCCTCACCGCGACCGAAGCCGAGGCGTACGCGCACGCCGGCCTCGCGTACCTGCCGCCGGAAACGCGCGATTCGGCCGACGCCCTGGATCGGGCGGGAGCCAACGCCGTACCCCGGCTCGTGTCGCGCGAAGACATCCGCGGCGACCTGCACATGCACACCAGCTACAGCGACGGGCGCGATCCGCTGCGGCACATGGTGCTGGCGGCGCGGGCGCTCGGCTACCAATACATCGCCATCACCGATCATTCCGAGCACGCCGGCGCCTCGCGCACCCTGACGCTCGAGGACCTCGCGCGGCAGGCGGACGAGATCGCCCAGCTTCAGCAAGACGTGCCGGACATGACGATCCTCCACGGGATCGAGGTGGACATCATGCCGGACGGATCGCTCGACTGTCCCGATGCCGTCCTCGCCTCGCTCGACATCGTCCTCGCGTCGCTCCACGATTCGGCCGGCCAGGACGGCACGCGGCTGACCAGACGCTGCCTCGCGGCCATCGAGCATCCGTTCGTGTCGGTGATCACCCACCCGGCGAACCAGCTGGTGGGGCGCCGTGCCGGCTACGACATGGACTACGACGCGATCTATGCGGCGGCGGCGGCCACCGGCACGGCCCTCGAGATCGACGGCGCGCCCGCCCATCTCGACCTCAGCGGTGAGCGCGCGCGCGAAGCGGTCGCGGCGGGGGCGACGGTGGTGATCGACAGCGACTGCCACCGGGCCCCGGCGCTGGAGCGGCAGATGCGCATGGGCGTCGGCACCGCCCGGCGCGGGTGGGTGGAGCCGGGCCATGTGCTCAACACGCGGTCCCTCGCCGACGTGCGCGCCTTCCTCGCCGGCAAGCGGACGCGGTAGCAGGTGCACACAATTGCGCGGCTGCCCACCGAAGCCGGCGGCGACTCGTGGGCCTGCCCACCGAAGCCGGAGGCGAAGGTGGGTTACACTCGAACTGCGCCCCGCCTGTTTCGTCCGGCTTCGACATGACGCCACTACTGCTGTCCGTTCTGCTCGTACTCGTCCCGGCGGTTGCCCCGGGCCAATCCCGTCGTCCGGCGGCCGAGACCGCCCGGGCGCTGCAGGAGAAGTACGACCGGGTCAAAGACTTCACCGCCGATTTCACCCACGCCTACGAGGGGGGCGTGCTGAATCGGAAATCAACCGAACGCGGCACCGTGCAGATCAAGAAGCCCGGACGCATGCGGTGGGAATACACCGCGCCCGAGAAGAAGACCTTCGTCTCCGACGGCATCAAGATCTTCTCGTACGTGCCCGCCGACAAGCAGGTCATCGTCAGCGACGTGCCCTCCGCCGATGAAGCGACCACGGCGGTGTTGTTTCTCGCCGGCAAGGGCAGCCTGCTGCGCGACTTCAACGTGAGCTATGTCGAGACCGCGGCGGCCGGCGCGGTCGCGCTGCGCCTCGATCCGCGGCAGAAACAGCGCGACTACGACTGGCTGATCGTCACCGTGGACGAGGCGACACTCCAGATCCGCGCGCTGACCGCCGCCGACCAGCAGGGGGGCCGTTCGACGTTCACGTTCACCAACTATCGGGAAAACACCGGCATCGCCGACAACGTGTTCGCCTTCAAGATTCCGAGGGGGGCCGATGTCATTCATGCGGGAACGTCTCGCTGATCCGCGCGCCGCGCTCGTCGCGGCCGCGCTGACGCTTGCCGGATGCGCGACGGCGGCGGGACTGCGCCAGGGGCGCCAGGCCGAGCTGACGCAGGACTACGATCGCGCGGTCGTCGAATACACCAAGGTCGTGCGCGCCAACCCCGGCAACCGCGAAGCGCGCACGGCGCTGGAACGGGTGAAGCAGCGCGCCGCGCAGGACCACACCGCCCGGGCCCGCCGATTCGCGAGCCAGGAGCGGTACGAGGAGGCGGTCGTCGAGTATCAGCTCGCGGCCGAGCTCAATCCGACGGATTCCGCCGTCGAAAGCGCGCTGCGCGACGCGCGCCAGCGGCTGCGCACGAAAGTGGCCGTGACCCGCGGCGGCCGGACCGAGCTCGAAAGCCTCATCGAGCGGACCCGTGACATGCCCGCGCCCGGACAGGATCTGCCGAAGGACGTGAAGCTGCCCGGTACGCTCACCTTCGGCAACGGCGCCACGGCGCGCGCCGTGTTCCTCACCGTCGGCCGCTTCGCCAACCTGAGCGTCATCTTCGACGCCGGCTTCCGCGACCAGCCGCTGACGATCGATCTGCGCGATGCCACGCTCGAGAACGCCCTCGCCGCGCTGACCGCGAGCACGCGCACCTTCTATCGCGTCACCGCGCCGCGCACGATCACCATCGTTCCCGACACGCCGGCCAAGCGGCGGGAATACGAGGAGACCGTCGTCCGCACGTTCTACTTGAGCAACGCGGACGTCAAGGAGACCATCGACCTGCTGCGGGTGGTCATCGACATCCGCCAGATCTCGCCGACGACCGCGACCAATGCCATCACGATCAAGGACACGCCGGAGCGGATCGCCGCCGCCGGCCGGCTGATCACCGCCATCGACAAGGCGCGGCCGGAGGTCGTCATCGACGTCGAGCTGCTCGAGGTGGACCGCACGAAGCTGCGGGACTTCGGGCTCCAGATCGCGTCGCCGGGCTCCGCCGGCATATCCGGTTCGGCCGACGTGAACCGGGACGACTTCCGGCTCGCCAATCTCAAGAACCTGACCGCGGCGGACGTGTTCCTCTCGGGCATTCCCGGCATCTACTACCGGCTGCTGAAGACCGACACGTCCACCCGCACGCTGGCGAACCCGCAACTGCGCACCGCGGAAGGGCTGCCCGCCACCGCGCGTTTCGGTGAGCGCGTCCCCGTGCCGGTCACCACGTTCGCGCCGATCGCGGCCGGCGGCGTCAACACGCAGCCGATCACGTCGTACGCGTACGAGAACATCGGCGTCAACATCGACATCACGCCGCGGACCCACCACGACGATGACGTGACGCTGGCCCTGAAGGTGTCGCTGTCGAGCATCTCGGGAACCGGGTTCGCGGGGCTTCCCACGTTCGGCAACCGCGAGATCTCGACCACCATCCGCTTGAAGGATGGGGAAACCAACATGCTGGCGGGGTTGATCCGGGACGAAGAGCGCGCCGTGCTGTCGGGCATTCCCGGACTGAGCGACATTCCGCTGGTCGGACGCCTGTTCGCCAACAATCACCGCGAGACCCAGCAGACCGACATCATCCTCACGCTCACCCCGCACATCGTCCGCGTGCTGGAGCTGACCGAGGCGGATCTGCTGCCGTTCCGTTTTGGCCGTGACGGCGCCGGGCTGGGGGAAATCCTCGCCCCGCCGCCTGGTCCGCCCCGCGATGAACCAGCGGCGCCGGCCGGGACGCAGCCGCAGCAGACCGCGCCCGCGCCTCGCACGACGCCGCCGGCGTTTCCGCAGCCTCTCGTCGGCACGCTGCCCGGCACGCCTCTGCCAGTCTCGTCGCCGCCCGCGCCGCCGAAGAAACCCGGCGGAGGCACCACCCGGTAACCGGTTACCGGTTACCGGTTACCGGTTACCGGTTACTGCACTCGCTCCACCTGCGCGCCGAGACTGCGCAACCGCTCGACCAGCGAGGCGTAGCCGCGCTCGACGGTTTCGAGCGGCGTGACGCGGCTCTCCCCTTCGGCGGCCAGCGCCGCGGCGATCAGCGCCATGCCCGATCGAAGGTCCCGGCTGTCGAGCGTGCGGCCGCGCAACCGCGTCGGTCCGCTGACGATGATGCGGTGCGGATCGCACAGGAACAGATCGGCGCGCATCGCGCTCATCTGCTCGAGCGCGAACAGCCGCAGCTCGTAGAGCCAGTCGTGCACCAGCGTGCGCCCTTCCGCCTGCGTGGACAGGACGGTGACGAGGCTGACGAGATCGCTGGGAAATCCCGGCCACAGACCGGTGGTGATGCGGCGGACCGCCGTCAGCTTCGACGGCCGGACCACGAGACGGTCGTCGAGGTAGCTGCAGTCGAGCCCCATCTTCTTCAGCGGCGCGGCGATCACTTCGAGGTCCGCCGTGCGCGCGCCGGTCACTTCGATCTCGCCGTTCGTGATCGCGGCGACGACGCCCCAGCTTCCGGCCTCGATGTAGTCGCCGGCGAGCCGGTGCGACGCACCGCCCAGCCGCGCCGGCGGGTGGACGCGAAGCGTGCTGCTGCCGGCTCCCTCGATGCCGACGCCCATCGCCTGAAGGAACACGCACAACTCGACGACATGCGGCTCCATCGCGGCGTGACGGATCTCGGACGGCCCGCTGGCGGCCGCCGCGGCGAGCAGCGCCGTCTCGGTCCCGGTGACAGAGGCCTCTTCGAGGTAGAGCGACGCCCCTCTCAGTCCGTTCGGCACTTCGAGCGCGTGTCCGGGCTCGTCCAGCGGAACCCCACCCATCGCGACGAGCGCCTCGAGATGCGTGGCGATCGTGCGCCGCGTCGGGAAGTCTCCTCCGGGAGGCGCGAGCCGCGCGACACCCCGCCGCGCGAGGAGCGGTCCCAGCAGCAGCACCGAGCCTCGCAGCCGGCCGACCAGCGCGGGATCGGGGCGATCGCTGTTGATCCCGGCGCACTGGATGCGGAGATGTCCCGTCCCACGCCCCTCGACGCGCGCCCCGAGCGCCTCGATGATGTCGAGCAGCACTTCGACGTCGCGGATCCGCGGCACGTTCGCGATCTCGCAGGGTCGCTCCGTGAGCACGCAGGCGGCAATGAGCGGCAGCGCCGAGTTCTTGTTTCCCTCGACCGCCACCCGCCCCGACAGGGCGCGGCCGCCCTCGATCTTCAAAGAAGCCATTCGCGGAAACCCTCTAGAAGCCCAGGTACACGATCTCGTCGCGCAGTTCGACGCCGAACCGCGAGCGCACGCGGGCGCGGCACTCCTCGATCAATGCCCGGATGCCCGCGGCGGACGCGCTGCCGTCGTTGACGATGAAATTGCCGTGCGCGCCGGACACGCGCGCGCCGCCGCTGCCGAATCCCTTCAGCCCGGCGCGATCGACCAGCGCGCCGGCGGAGGCGGGAATGCCCTCGGGAACGCGATCCACCGCGGGATCGGGATTCTGGAAGATGCAGCCGGCGCTCGCCGACGAGAGCGGCTGCGTGCGCTTGCGGTACGCGAGCGACTCGCGCGCCGTGGCGCGCAGCGCCGCCGGATCGCCGCGCCCGGTGTGAAACTCGACCGCCAGCGCGATCTCGCGCGTCTGCTGGACGCGGCTGCGGTCGTAGCCGAAGTCCATGTCGGCGGCCGCGACCCACGCGACCTCTCCATCCGGCCGCAGCAGTTCGACCCGATCGACCAGCTCGCCGATCAGCCGTCCCTTGAAATGCGCGTTGCCGTGGATCGCGCCGCCGACCGTGCCGGGCGTCCCGGCCCACCCCTCCAGGCCGGCAACGCCGCGGTTGATCGTCCAGCGGACCAGCCCGTTGATCGTCACGCCGGCGTCCGCCCGGATCGCCGCGTCGCCGGCCGCGAGCACGTCTCCGCCGTGCAGCCGGATGACGAGTCCGCGGATCCCGGCGTCCGCCACCAGGACGTTCGATCCACCGCCGAGGATCGTGACCGGAATCCCGTCGGCCCGCGCGGCGGCCACCGCCGCCTTCACCTCTGACGATCGTTCGGTGCGCAGGAACCAGTCCGCCGGGCCGCCCACCTTGAAGGTGGTGAATGGCGCGAGCGGCACGTCCCGTTCGATCCCGGGCAGCCGCGCCACGTTCGTCACCGCGTCACTCCCCGCAGCGCCGCTTCCCGGCGGCGCAGCGCCGCGATCGCATCCTCGCGGTTGATGGGATCGAACTGGATCCAGTCGCCGGGCGCCAGCTGCCCGGCAATCGGCAGATCGGCGCTGATCACGTTGGCGATGGTCGCGTAGCCGCCGGTCGTCGCGCGATCGGCGAGCAACAGAATCGGCTGGCCGCTGGACGGAACCTGGATCGCGCCGCAGGGCATCGCTTCGGAAAGGATGTCCGCGGCGCCGGCGTGGCTCAGCACCGGACCGTCGAGGCGGTACCCCATGCGGTTCGACTGCGGGCTGATGGTGAAGCGCGCGTGCACCAGCAGTCCCCACGCGTCTTCGGTGAAGCGATCGCGGTGCACCGCGGGAAGGACGCGCAGGTGAGCGCCGCCCGACGGCACGTCGAGCGGATGGCCGGCGAAGGCGCGTCCGCCGCCGGGCGTGCCGACGGGCAGCACGTCCCCGGCACGCAACGGGCGTCCGCCGAAGGGTCCCATGCGGCTGGCGAGATGGGTGGCTCGGCTGCCGAGCGTCGCCGGCACGTCGAAGCCTCCGGCGACCGCAAACGTCTGCCGCGCGCCCGAGATGCGCGTCCCCCACCGCAGCCGGGCGCCCGACCGCACGCGGAACGCTTCGTTGATCGGCGCCGGTTTGCCCTCGACGCTGAGTGAAATGTCCGCGCCGGCCGTCGCGCAGACGAGATCCCCCTCCACGATCAGCTCCGGCCCGAGCAGCGTGATCTCCAGCGCCGCCGCCGAGGGATCGTTCCCGAGGAGCTGATTCGCCAGACGATGCGAGTAGGCATCCATCGGTCCGGCGACCGGCACGCCGACGCTCTGGTATCCGCGTCGCCCGAGATCCTGCACGGTGGTCAGCATCCCCGGCTTGACGACCGTCACCGACGCGCTCACGCGTCCCCCCACTGGCTGGCGGCGCGGTACGCCGCTTCGGTGATCCGCGCGAAGCGGACGGTATCCCCGGGATGGAACAGAAACGGCTCGGCGCGGCCGGGATCGTAGGGACGGATGGGACAGCGGCCGATGAGGCTCCACCCGCCGGGCGTTTCGGCCGGATAGATGCCGGTCTGCCCGGCCGCGATGGCGACCGATCCGGCGGGCACCTTCAGCCGCGGCGACGGCCGGCGCGGCGCGGCAATGCGCGGGTCGACAGACGCCATGTAGGCAAACCCCGGCACGAACCCGACGACGAAGACGCGATACGGCAGTGCGAGGTGACGCTCGATCACCTCCTCGATCGAGCACTGCGCGAAGCGGGCGATGTCCGGCAGATCCGGACCGTAGGGTCCGTCGTAACAGACCGGCACTTCCAGCAGCGCGCCGGGAGCGGCGTCGGACTCCTCCGCATCGGCGGCGATCTCCTGGAGCCGCCGCTCCACGCCCGACGCTCCCTCTGCGAGCGGATCGATGTAGACCATCACCGAGCGGTATCCGACGACGACGTCGGTGATCGGCAGCCCCGCTTCCTGCACCGCGCGCGCGATGCGGATCGCGCGGGTGTTGACCGCGGCGTCGATGCGCTCGGGCAGCTCGATGATCCAGGCCGAATCGCCGGCGGCGCGGACGCGGAACTCCATCTCAGCGCGCGGCGTGCGCCTGGAGCGCGTCCAGCAGGCGCTGATGGATGTTGTCGAACCCGCCGTTCGACATCACGACGACGAGATCCCCTTGACGCGCCTCGCGCGACACGACGTCGACGATCTCCTGCACGCCGGGAAGATGCCGCGCGTCCTTCCCCGCCTCTTTCAGCTCGCCGACCAGCTGCTCCACCGACAGCCGCTGTTCGTCGGGCAGCGTGGAGCGAAAGATCGGCGGCAGCAGGATCCGATCGGCGCGCTCGAAGGCGCGCGCGAACTCGGACTGGAAGACCTTGCGGCACGAGGTCGCGGAGCGGGGCTCGAAGATGGCCCAGATGCGCCGATCCGGATAGGCGGAGCGGACGCCGGCGAGCGTTTCCGCGATCGCCGTCGGGTGGTGCGCGAAGTCGTCGTAGACGGCGACACCGCCCGCGCTGCCGCGCAGCTGCATGCGCCGGCGCACCCCTTTGAACGCCCGCAGCCCCGCCGCCATGGTGTCCGTGCTCAGGCCGACCGCCGCGCCCACCGCCATCGCGGCAAGCGCGTTGCGGACGTTGTAGGCGCCGAGCAGCGCGACCTCGAAGGTGCCCGCCGGCTCGCCGCGCCGCCGGACGCTGAACGCCGTCCCCCCCTCGAGCACGCGCAGGTCGTGCGCCTGCCAGTCCGCGCGATCCGACAGGCCGAACGTCTCGACGCGGCAGCGCGCGTTCTTCGTCAGCGCCAGCGCCTCTTCGTCGTCCGCGCCGGCGAGCAGCAGCCCGCGCCGCGGGATGAGGTTCACGAAGCGCCGGAACGCCAGGCGGATCGACTCCAGGTCGGGATAGATGTCGGCGTGGTCGTATTCCAGATTGTTGACGACGGCGATGTCGGGCAGGTACTTCAGGAACTTGGCGGTCTTGTCGAAGAAGGCGCTGTCGTACTCGTCCCCTTCGATCACGAAGTCGCGCCCGCCGCCGACGCGATAGCTGCCGCCGAAGTTGTCCGCGATGCCGCCGATCAGGACGCTCGGATCCGCGCCGCCGTGGGTCAGCAGCCAGCCGGTCAGCGACGTGGTCGTCGTCTTGCCGTGCGTGCCGGCGATGACCACCGAGCGCGCCCCCCAGAGAAAGTGATCGCGGATCGCCTCGGGCAGCGAGCAATAGCGGATCTTGCGGTCGAGGACCTCCTCCAGTTCCGGATTGCCGCGCGAGATCGCGTTGCCGACGATGACCAGGTCCAGGTCGCCGCTGATGTGCGCCGGGTCGTAGCCCTGGAGCGTCGTGATCTTCTGCTCCGCGAGGAAATCGCTCATCGGCGGGTAGACGTTCTGGTCCGATCCGCGCACGTCGAAGCCTCGGGTCTTCAGCATCGCGGCGAGCGTCGCCATCGCGGTCCCGCACACGCCGATCAGGTGGATCCTTTTCATAGCTCCTCGGGGGCGGGGCGGTGCCTGCGGCGCGACGACGGCCGACTGGCGTGTCCGCCCCAGCCCGTCCGGCGGTCAGGCAACGGCCGCCTCCTCGATGACCAGCGCCGGAGACGGCGCGGACACCACGCGGGCGCGCACGCCGAACGGCAGCGTGATGCAGGCGCCGTTGGTATGCCCCGACGGCAGTCCGAACAGCACCGGGCCGGGAAATCCGTCGAGCAGGTCCGCGACGACCGCCTTGATCGCCGGACCGGCGGGCGCCGGCTCGTCACAGCGCGGCAGCTCGCCGAACACCACCGCCGACGCGCGCGCCAGAATCCCGGACAGGCGCAACTGCGTCAGCATGCGGTCGATGCGGTAGGGGCGCTCGCCCACTTCGTCGATGAAGAGAATGTGGCCCTGAGGCGGATCGAACGCGTATGGCGTCGCGAGCGACGCCAACAGGTTGCTGAGTGTGCCCCCGACCAACGGTCCGGCGGCCTCTCCGGCGCGCAGCGTTTCGAGCTGGGGGTGCGCGATCTCGCCCGCCGGCGCCGCGCGGGTGAGCACGCGCGTGAAGGAATCGCGATCGTAGCCGGATTCCCCCTTCGCGAGCCGCCCTTCCAGCATCGGACCGTGAAACGCGGTGACGCCGCACGCCTGGGTCAGCCACACGAGCAGCGAGGTGTTGTCGCTGTAGCCGATGAACGCTTTCGGCCGGCGGCGCAGCGCCGCGGCATCGAGCAGCGGGAGGAGCTGCACGCTGCCATAGCCGCCGCGCACGGCGATCAGGGCGGCGACGCCGGCGTCCTCCCACGCCCGCCGGAAGGCGGCCGCGCGCAGCGCCGCGTCTCCCGCGGTGTACCGGGCGCGCGCGAACACCGACTCGTCGAAGCTGGGCTCGTACCCGAGGCGGCGCAGCTCCTCGACGCCGGCGTCGAACTCCGCGCGCGCGAACGAGCTCGCCGGTGCGACGAGGGCGATGCGGTCGCCGGGCCGCAGCGCGCGCGGCTTCAGCATGCGGCTAGGCGAACCTCGCCATTTCGGCGGCGACCGCCTGGTGCTCGTCGCGGCCGAGAATGGCGCGGAGCGCGGCGCCGCTGGCGGGCTGGCGGCGCGGGGCGGCGAGGAAGCGCTCCTTCACCCGGCGGTGGCGCGTCATGGCGTCCTCGACGCGCTTCAGCGGCAGCGCCCCCTGCTCGACGGCGTAGATGATCGCTTCCAGCGCCGCTGCCTGTGACGCCGGGTCGGGGGCGCACATGAGCACCGCATCGCAGCCGGCGGCGATCGCCATCACCGTGGCCTCGCTGTGGCCGTAGCGGCCGCTGATCGCTTTCATCTCGAGGTCATCGCTCAGCACCAGCCCGCCGAACCCGAGCGTGCCGCGCAGCAGCCCGCCGACGATCGCCGGCGACAGCGTGCCGGGACGCTCCTCGTCGAGCGACGGGATGAGGATGTGCGCCGTCATGATGGCGGCGACGTCGGCGGCGATCGCCGCCTTGAACGGCACCAGCTCGATCGCCTCGAGCCGGTCCGGCGGATGATCGAGGAGCGGCAGCTCGAGGTGCGAATCCGTCGAGGTGTCGCCGTGGCCGGGGAAGTGCTTGCCGCAGGCGGCGATCCCTTCGGCCTGCAGCGTGCGGACGATCGCGGAGCCGAGGCGCGCGACGTCTTCCGCCCGCTCCGCCAGCGCGCGGTCGCCAATCACCGGATTCTTCGGATTGGTCAACACGTCGAGCACCGGCGTGTAGTCCAGGGAGATGCCGACCGCGTGCAGCTCGCGCGCGAGGGCGCGTGCGAACCGCTCGGCCAGGCGTTCGGCTTCAGGGCCGGCGCGGCCGAGCGTGATCATCGGCGGCCATTCGGTGAACGGCCGCTTCAGCCGCGCGACCCGGCCGCCCTCCTGATCGACGCTGACCCAGAGGGGAATCTCCGCCGCCAGCGCCTGCGACTGGCGCGACAGATCGGCGACCTGCTCGGGCGCCTCGACGTTGCGGGCGAAGAAGATGACGCCGCCGAGATCGAACTCGCGGGCCAGCGAGCGGACCTCCGCCGGCAGGTCCAGGCCGTTGAAGCCGACGATCGCCAGCTGGCCGACATGACGGCGCAATTCGCGGAGCGACACGCCGCGATCATATCGCACCAATGTATGATTTCGCCGGTGCACATCCACGCTTCGGCACCCACGCGCATCGATCTGGCCGGCGGCACGCTCGACATCTGGCCGCTGTACCTGTTTCACGACGGGGCGCAGACGCTCAACGCCGCGATCAGCCTGCGGGCGAGCTGCGATCTCCGGTCCCGCAGCGATCGCCGCATCGTCATCGTCTCGGAAGACTCGCAGCAGCGCGTCGAGGTGGAGCACTGGTCGCAGCTGCGCGACAGCCACGACCTGAAGCTGCTCGGCAAACTGCTGCACCATTTCCGCGCCGAAGGGCTGGAGATGACGACGCGATCGGACTCCCCCGTCGGCGCCGGCATTGCCGGGTCGTCGGCGCTGAACATCGCGGTGTGCGGCGCGCTGAACGTCTGGAGCGGCGGCCATCGCACCCCCGACGAGATCTTCCAGATCGCCATGAACGTCGAGGCGCAGGCGATCGACGTCCCGACGGGCGTGCAGGATTATCGGCCGGCGTTCTACGGCGGCATTTCGGCGGTCGAGCTGGGCGTCAGCGGCATCCGCCGCGTGGCGATCGACGTGCAGCCCGCGGAACTGCAATCGCGGCTGGCGCTCGCCTATACCAACGCCTCGCGCAACTCGGGCATCAACAACTGGGACGTCACCAAGCGGCACATCGACGGCGACAGCAAGGTGCGCCGCAGCTTCGCGCGGATCCGGGACATCGCGGCGGCGATGCGGACGGCGCTGGAGCGGCGCGACTGGACCGAGGTCGGGCGGCAGATCGCGGCCGAGTGGGACAACCGCAAGCAGCTCGCCCCCGGCGTGACGACGCCGGAAGTCGACGCCATGCTGGCGGCAGCGCGGCAGGCGGGCGCGCTGAGCGGCAAGGTCTGCGGCGCCGGCGGCGGCGGCTGCCTCTTCTGCTTCGGCGAGCCCGAGAAGATGCCGGCGATCCGCAAGGCGCTGCACGACACCGGCGCGCGCCTGCTCGACTTCACCATCGAAGCGCGCGGACTGATGCTCGAAGAGCGCTGATCGCGGGCGGCGGGGCGGACTGAGTCATGGACAATCTCGCCATCGCCCGCGTGCTGACGGAGATCGGCGACCTGCTCGAGATCAAAGGGGAGAACCCGTTCAAGATCCGCGCGTACCGCAACGCCGCGGACACGATCGTGCACGAGCCGGGGCGGGTCGCCGGCATGACCGCGGCCGAGCGGCTGGCACTGCCGGGCGTCGGCAGGGACCTGGCCGCGAAGATCGGCGAGCTCGTCGACACCGGCGCGATCAGATACCACCAGGAGCTGCTGCAGGAATTCCCGCCGACCGTGCTGGACCTGCTGCACCTGCAGGGCGTGGGGCCCAAGACCGTGGCGCGGCTCTACGGCGATCTCGGCGTGCGCACGCTCGAGGACCTCGAGCGCGCGGCGCGGGACGGCCGGATCCGCGGCTTGAAGGGAATGGGCGCGAAGAAAGAAGCGCTCATCCTCGAGGCGCTCGAAGAGCGGCGCCGGTTCTCGGGCCGCCGGCTGATGGTCGAAGCGCACGACACCGCCGCCGCCCTGGTGTCGGCGCTCCGCGCGCACACGCCGGACGCGGCGATCGTCCCCGTCGGCAGCCTGCGCCGCGGCTGCGAGACCTGCGGCGACATCGACATCCTGGCCGCGGTGCCCCGCTCGGCCATCGAGACGGCGGCGGACGGCGCGACCCCGCCGCTGATGGACGCCTTCACCGAGTACCGGCAGGTCGAGCGCGTGCTGGCCCACGGCGACACGAAGTCGAGCGTCCGGTTGTGGGGCGGCTTCCAGGCGGACCTGCGGCTGGTCCCGGACGACAGCCTCGGCGCCGCGCTGCAATACTTCACCGGATCGAAAGCGCACAACATCGCGCTCCGCGATCGCGCAATCCAGCGCGGATACAAACTGAACGAGTACGGGCTGTATCGCGTCGAGGACAACGCCAGGATCGCGGGAGAGGACGAGGCCGGGATCTACGCCGCCCTCGGCCTCGCCTGGGTGCCGCCGGAGCTGCGCGAGAACCGCGGCGAGATCGAGGCGGCCGCGAACGGCAGCCTTCCCCGCCTGCTGCAGCTCGAAGACCTGCAGGGAGACCTCCACGCGCATACGACGGCGACCGACGGGCGCGACACCATCGAGGCGATGGCGCGCGCCGCGCAGGCGGCGGGACTCCGCTACCTCGCCATCACCGATCACAGCCAGTCGCTCGCCATGGCCAACGGGCTCGACGAGCGGCGCGCCCTCGAGCACGCGCGCGCGATTCGCGAGGTCAACGCGCGCCTCGACGGCTTCACGCTGCTGGCCGGCATCGAGTGCGACATCCGCGCCGACGGCAGCATGGATCTCGCCGACGACTGCCTGGCGCAGCTCGACATCGTCATCGCCTCGATCCACTCGGGCTTCAATCAGGACGGCGCCGCGATGACCGACCGCCTGCTGCGGGCGATTGCCTGCCCCTGGGTGGACGTGCTCGGCCACCCGACCGGCCGGATTATCTTGAAGCGCGAGCCGCACAAAGCCGACATGACCCGCGTGATCGCGGCCGCGGCGGCGGCGGGCGTGGCGATGGAGATCAACGGGCAGATCGATCGGCTCGACCTGGACGACGTGCACGCGCGGCAGGCGCGGGAGGCCGGCGTGAAGCTCGTGGTCAGCACCGACGCCCACAGCACGACGGCGCTCGGCGGCCTGCGCTGGGCGGTGACCGTGGCGCGGCGCGCCTGGATCACGCCGGCGGACGTGCTGAACACGCGGCCGGCCGACGACCTGCGAGGCAGCCTGAGGCGAGGGCGATGAGCGGCGATCCGATTGACGCCATCCGCAGGATGTATTTCGCGGCCACCCCGCAGACGATCCAGCGCGACCTCGAGCGCGCCATCGACATCCTCAAGACGCTGAAGGACGACGAGGCGCGGAGCAAGGCCGCGGTCTACATGGAAGGGCTCAACGAGCTGCGCAAGGAATGGAAGAAGCGCCGCTAGATCTTGCCCTTGGTCAGCATCTTCTTCGCGAGCAGCCGCAACCCTTCCTTGGCGTTGCGATCGGTGGTCAGCGCCTTGAGGTCCCTCTCGTTCAGCCGCTGCACGAACGACATGGCGATGGCCGGCGGCGTCTTCGGATGACGGCACAGCCCGAGGATGACGGCGTAGTTCTTGGTCCAGGAGCGGTTCTGCCCGATGATCCGCAGCACGTCCTCCGAGACGTTCCCCATCTTGGTGAAGGTCTCGATCTCCGCCTCGTTGACCTTGGGGCTGCTCAGCACCGCCGCGGCGACGAGCTTGTTCGAGTCGCGCACCAGCACCGCGCGCTGCTCGCGCGTGCCCTTCATCGCCAGCTTCATCCGCTCGAGCACCGTCAGCGAGCTGATGTCCTTCCGTTCGGGATCGGCCGCGTTCTCGGCGACCTGCGGCAGATCGGTCGGGGCCTCGAGCAGCGCGCCGTCCGCTTCGACGGGCGCCGACGTGATCTCCTCCGGCGCGACCTCGATCCCGCGCGCGGCGAAGAACTGACGCATTTCCGGCGTCGCGTCGGCGCGGCAGAGAAACTGGCGCACGGCATCGGCCGGCAGCAGGTCGAGCGTCCGCGCCGTCGCCCTGGCCACCTCCGGGTCGGCGTCGTCGGCGAGCAGCACCAGGAGCGCGAGCTGTTCCTGGGCGCGAGGCGCCAGCGCGCCTTGCGCCGCCAGCAGCCGCACGTCATGCGCAACCTCGCCGCGGCGGAAGAAATCGAGCAACGGTGATCGGTAACCGGGATCCATGGCCTCTCTCTACATGAACATGCCGACTGCGGCAAAGCCGGCGGCTCCGGCCTGCTCGACCAGCGCGATGCGCGACCGGTCGATCCCGCCGATCGCGATGACGGGGACGGACGACCGGCGGCAGACCTCGCGCAGCGCCTCCAGCCCGGCGATCCGGTGCCCGGGAGGCTTCCCCGCCGACGCGAAGACGGTCCCGAACAGCAGGTAGTCGTACCCGCCTTCCGCCTCCGCGGCAGCCGCTTCGGCGAGGTCGTGCACCGATCGGCCGACGACGAACCCGGGCGGCGTCATCGCGCGAACGCGCCGTCCCGGCATCGAGTCGGCGCGCAGGTGGACGCCGTGCGCGCCGGCGGCGAGCGCGACGTCGGGTCGATCGTTGACGAGGACCAGCGTGGCCGGACCGACCGCGCCGACGACCCGGCGCACGAGCGCGGCAAGCTCGCGATCCGCCAGATCCCGCTCGCGCACTTGGATCACGGCGACCCCGTCCCGCGCGGCGCGGGCGGCGCGCTCGATCAGCGCGTCGACGCTCAGTCCGAAGCGCCGGCGGTCGGTGACGAAATGCGAGAGCAGGCTCACGCCGGCGGAGTGGTGTCGCCGCCGCGCCGGGCGCGCGAGGCGAAGATCGACCCAATCTCGGCGAGCCCGGCGAGTGCGGTGATGACGCCGACGCCGGTGACGCCGCCGCGGGCGTACGGACTCTGCAGCAGCTGTTCGAGGCGCGGGCGCTGCTCGACGAAGCGGTTGCGCTCCCACACCGCCGACCAGGGCGCCACGGTGAGGATGAATCCCGCCTCGAGGAAGTATGCGGCGAACAACAGCCGGCTGAGAGTGCGGATGATCAGCTCCCGGCCTGCACGCGGGCCAGCCGCTCGGCGCGCGCCGCCACGTCCCGAAAGCCGGGGGCGTCAGCCTGCAGTTCGAGGAACACCGCCAGCGCGCGCGAGGTCTCGCCCGCGTCTTCGAGGATCGAGCCCAGCTCGTAGAGCAGCTCGCAGGCTTCCGAGGGGTCCGGCGCCGGCGCCTCGGCGGCGCGCTCGAGCCATTCGATCGCGTGCGGCACGTCCCCCTGCTTCAGATACACGCGCCCGAGCGTCGAGGCCGCCTCGAACCGCAGCATCGGCGCCCGCGCCGCCGCCCGCAGCGCGCTGATCGCCTCCTTGGCCATCCCCATTTCGACGTATGCCTTGCCGAGGCTCAGGTACTCCGCGGCGTCGCTGGAGACCGCCTGCTTCGCCACCGCGCTGCGGATGTCCTTGAACACGGCCTCGAGATTCTGCGATGACGGGAGCGGCGGCGCCGCGGCCCGCTGGGTGCCAAGCTCCGAGAGCATGTCGGTGAGATCGACGTCGGGCGGCGAGGGACGGGCGGCCGCCGGCGCCTCGGGTTCGGGGTCGGGCGGCGGCACGGACGTATCCGGTTCGGGGACCTCTGCGGCAGCCGGCTCCGCCGCCGGCGTCGTCGGCGCGGGGGCGGCAATCGGCGGCAGCGGCAGGTCGTCCGTGAACGACTCCGAGGCCATGAATGGGTCGGTGGCGATGAACGGTCCCTGGCCGCTCAGGCGATCCGCGATCACCGTGTCGGGATCCGCGACCTGCAGCAGGACGAGCGCGCGGCGGAAGCGATCGATATGCGCCCCCTCCCACGGTTCGCGCGCCACCAGGTCCTCGGCGATTACGCGCGCCTCGGAACCCTGCCCGCGCTCGAGATAGGCGTCCGCGAGGTGGGCCTGCGCCTCGTACATGATCGCTTCGAGGCCGCCGTCGACGGCGATCTCGACCAGCTTCAACAGCGCCGCGATCTGGCCGGGTACGCGCGTGACGAATTCCTGGAGGATCGCCGCGGCATCCATGAAGTTGCCGGCCGCGATCTCCGCCTCCACCACGGCGTCGACGCAGACGTACGACGCGTCCGGCGACACCGGACCGAGGTTCCACGCCGTTTCGACGATCCGTCCGCTCCCCGCGCGATCGATCTGCAGCAGCCGCTGCAGGATCTCGCGCCCCTCGTCGAGCCTGCCCGCGCGCAGTTCGCTCTCGAGCAGCGGCAGCAGCAGCGATGGGTCGTCGGCGGCGATCCGGCGATCCAGATAGCGCGCGGCGGCCTCGCGGTCGTTCGCCGCGATCGCGGCGCGGACCAGCTCGGCACGCCCGGCGACATCGTCCGGATTCAGCCGCACCGCTTCGCGGAGCGCCTGCGTCGCCTCGTCACGGCGGTTCTTCTCCACGAGGTCGGCGTGCATCGCGCGATACAGCGCCGCGGCGCCCGGCAGGTCCCCGTTCTGCTCGAGGGTGCTGGCCGCCAGGGCGCGGGCGTCGAAGTCGGCGGGATCCAGCGACCCGAGGCGGACGGTGATTTCGTCGGCGCCGGCGCGATCGCCGCGCGCCTTGCGCCTGCCGGCGACGGTGACGAAGTAGCCCTTGGCGTCGGCCAGCAGCCCCTGCTTCGCCGAGATCTCGGCGAGGTGCAGCAGCACCGATTCCTCGTCCGGCTTGATCTTCAGGATCTTCTTGTAGAGCGCCGCCGCCTTGGAGAAGAAGCCCTCGTTGAAAAGGTGATCGGCGATCTGCAGGTACTGCGCGACCGCCTTGTCGAGCTGACTGGCGCGGACGTAGAGATCGCCGAGCGTGTTGCGCAGGTTCCAGTCGCGCGGCTGCTCGTCGACCATCCGCACGTACTCGGCGATGGCGAGATCGAGCTTGCCCTGCCGAAGCAGCTTCTCGGCTTTCTTGACGGATTCGGCGCGGTCGCTGGCCAAGGGAGCTCAGATCCTATCAAACAGGGTCGGCGGCCGGAACGATCGCCGGTGGGCGTCCGAATAGCCGAAGCGCGACACCGCGTCGAGGTGGTCCCGGGTGGCGTACCCCTTGTGCTTGTCGAATCCGTAGCGCGGATCGCGGCCGTGCAGCTCGAGCATCGCGCGGTCGCGCGTCACCTTGGCGACGATCGAGGCGGCGGCGATGGCGGTGCAGCGGGCGTCGCCGTGGACCACGCACCGCTGCGCCATCGGCAGTTCGGGGATGCGGAACGCCTTGCCGCCGTCCACCAGGACGATGTCCGGGCAGGGCGCAAGCTGCAGCACCGCGCGCTGCATCGCCCGCAGTCCCGCCTGGTGGATGTTGATGCGATCGATCTCGTCGGGCTCGACGCCGACCACCGCCCAGCAGATCGCCTCGCGCGTGATCCTCCGGTACAGCCGCTCGCGTTCGAGCGCGGTCACGGTCTTCGAGTCGCAGATGCGGGGAATGTAGCGATCGGGATTGAGGACGACGGCGGCGGCGACGACCGGCCCGGCCAGGCAGCCCCGGCCGACCTCGTCCGCGCCCGCGACGTACACGAACCCCATGCGCCGGAGCGCGTTCTCGAGGGTCCGGAAGGCGCGCACTTTCATGTGGGAATTTGGAAATTTGGAAATTTGGAAATCTGGACCAAATTACCAAATTTCCCGATTAGTAAATTTCCAAATTCCCAAATTCCCAAATTTCCAAATCTACACCGCTTGTTTCTTGCCGGTCTCTTTCATGCGCGCCGCCTTGCCCTTCAGGTCGCGCAGGAAGTACAGCTTGGCGCGGCGGACCTTGGCGGTGCGGAGCACTTCGATCTTGTCGATGACGGGCGAGTGCAGCGGGAAGATGCGCTCGACGCCCTGGCCGAACGACACCTTGCGCACCGTGAACGTCGCGCGCGCGCCGCCGCGGTGCATGCCGATCACCATGCCTTCGAACACCTGGATGCGCTCCTTGTCCCCCTCGCGCACCTTGACGTGGACTTTCACGGTGTCTCCGGGCTTGATCGCCGGACGCTGTGCAAGCTGCCCGCGTTCGACGGTCTCAACGGCATTCATGATCTCGCTCCTATTCCTTCGTCGTGTCCAACAAATCCGGTCGATGCCGGCGCGTCCGTTCCAGGGCCTGTTCGCGCCGCCAGCGCTCGATTTCAGCGTGATGGCCCGACAGCAGCACCGGCGGCACCTTCAGTCCGCGGAAGTCCGCGGGGCGCGTGTACTGCGGAAAGTCGAGCAGCCCGTCGCGCGCGAACGTATCGCCGCTGACCGACGCCTCGTCGCCCACCACCCCCGGCACCAGCCGCGCCACCGCGTCGACGATCACCAGCGCCGGAAGCTCGCCTCCCGACAGCACGTAATCGCCGATCGAAATCGTCTCGGTCGCGAGGTGCTCGCGGACCCGTTCGTCCACCCCCTCGTACCGGCCGCACAGGATCACCAGGTGATCCAGCGCGCTCAATCGTTTCGCGACGCCGTGCGTCAGCCGCTCGCCGTCCGGCGAGGTCAGGATCACGCTCGACGGCGTTCCCCGCTCCGCGGCGATCGCCTCGACGGCGGCAAACAGCGGCTCCGGCTTCAGCACCATCCCCGGCCCGCCGCCGAACGGCATGTCGTCGACGACGCGATGCCGGTCCGTCGTGAAGTCGCGCAAGTCGTGCACCCGGACGTCGATCATCCCGCGGGCGACGGCCCGCGCAACGATCCCCTCCGCGAGCGGGCCTTCCACCATCTTCGGAAAGATGGTGACGACGTCGATTCTCACAACTCCAGCAGTCCCTCGGGCGGATCGATCACGATCGTCTTCCCTGCCGGGTCGACCGAGAGGCAGATGGCGTCCACCATCGGCACCATCACGTCGCCCCCCTGACGCGCGATCACCAGCAGGCTCCGCTCGAGCGTGCCCTCGATCCCGGTCACCGTCCCGACCGTCCGCCCGTCCTTCGTCCGGACCTCGCAGCCGACGAGGTCATGCCGGTAAAACGTCCGCGGCGGCAGCGGCGGCAGCGCCGACGCCGGCATCTTCAACTCCGCGCCGGCGAGCGCCTCGGCATCGTTCATCGTGTCGACGCCGTCCAGCGCGATGATCGGCCGCCCCTGCTGGAACCGGACCGACGCGATCCGCCGTTCCGACTGCCGTCCCGCGTGCTCGACGATGAGCACGTTGCCCTCGGCGAACCGCTCACCGGCGAAGTCGGTCTCCGGGTTGACGATGACCTGCCCCTTGTTCCCGTGGGCGCGAGCGACGCGCCCGATCAGCAGCAGATCGGGCGATCCGCCCATCGGGCGATCGGGCCGATCACCCGATGACATCAGTCCCGGAAGTCGACGCTGATCCGCGCGCCGTCGAGCTCGCCGGCAAACGCCGCCAGCGTCCGCACCGCCTGCGCCGTCCGTCCCTGCCGGCCGATGACCCGTCCCATGTCGCCGGGCGCCATCGTCAGCTCGACGAACACCTGGCCGCGGGCCTCGCGCTCGGTCACGCGAACCGCGTCCGGCTTGTCGGCCAGCCCCTTGGCGACCGCTTCGACGACGGCCCCGGCGCGGCTCACGAGGCGGCCGGCGCGGCGGCCGCAGGCTCGACGGCCGGCGCCGGATTGCGCGCGATCAGCGTGCGAACCGTGTCGGACGCGATCGCCCCGCGCTTCATCCAGTGATCGACGCGCTCGCGATCGAGCTGCAGCGTCTCCGGCTTGGTGCGCGGGTTGTAGTGCCCGAGCACCTCGACGAACGAGCTGTCGCGCGCCGCGCGCGAATCGGTGACGACTACCCGAAAGAACGGCCGCTTCTTCGACCCCGCCCGACGCAATCTGATGACTACCATTCGCCCTCTTTGCCTGCTACTGCCTACCTGTCAGCGCACTGCGCACTGCGCACTCCGCACCGCGCACTCCGCACTGCGCACTCCGCACTGCGCACTGCGCACTGCGCACTGCTACCGCATCAACCCCTTCAAGGCCCCGAGATTGGGCCGCTTGCCCTTGCCGAGGCCCGCCATACCGCCCATCGCCTTGAGCATCTTCTTCATCTGGATGAACTGCTTCAACAGCCGGTTCACCTCTTCGACCGACGTGCCCGAGCCCCTGGCGATCCGCTTGCGCCGCTGGCCGTTGATCAGCTGATGGTTGCGCCGCTCCTTGTCGGTCATCGAGTTGATGATCGCCTCGACGCGCCGCAGCTGCTTCTCGTCGACCTGCTCCTTCTGCGCCTTCAGCTCCTTCATCGCGCCGCCGATTCCCGGGATCATCCCCAGGATCTGCTCGAGCGGCCCCATCTTGCGGATGGTGCGCAGCTGATCGCGGAAGTCCTCCAGCGTGAAGTCGTCGCGCCGGATCTTCTCCTCGAGCTTCGCCGCGTCTTCCATCGAGACGGCTTCTTCCGCCTTCTCGATGAGCGACAGCACGTCGCCCATGCCGAGCACGCGCGACACCACGCGATCGGCGTGGAACGGCTCCAGATCCTGCAGCCGCTCGCCGCTGCCGACGAACGCGATCGGCACGCCGACGACCGACACCACCGACAGCGCCGCGCCGCCGCGCGCGTCGCCGTCCATCTTGCTCAGCACGACGCCGGTGACGCCGATCCGCCGGTTGAACTCGCCGGCGCTCTTGATCGCGTCCTGCCCGGTCATCGCGTCGGCGACGAACAGCTGATCGACCGGCGAGACCGCGGCCTTGATCGCCTGCAGCTCGTCCATCAGGTCGTCGTCGATGTGCAGCCGGCCGGCGGTATCGACGATGACGACGTCGAAGCCGCCGTTCCTGGCTTCGGCCAGCGCGCCCGCGGCGCGCTTCACCGGATCCATCTCCCCTGCCGGATCGTGCACGCGCACGCCGGCCTGTTTGCCGACCACCGACAGCTGCTGGATCGCCGCCGGCCGCCGCACGTCCGTCGAGACCAGCAGCGGATGCCGCCCCTGCCTGGCCAGCCAGCGTCCGAGCTTCGCGGACGTCGTCGTCTTGCCCGACCCCTGCAGGCCGAGCAGCATGATCACGCGCGGCCGGGCGTCGGACGGCGGAAGCCCGCCCTTCGCGTCGCCGAACAGCGCCAGCATCTCGTCGCGGACGATCCGCACGACCTGCTGGTCCGGCGTCAGGCTGCGCAGGACCTCCCGATCCACCGCGCGATCGCGCACGCGGTCGATGAACGCCTTGACGACCTTGAAGTTGACGTCGGCCTCGAGCAGCGCCATCCGGATTTCCCGGAGCGCCAGCTCGACGGTCTCCTCCGTGAGCCGCCCCTCTCCGCGGATATTGCGGAAAACGTCCTGCAGTCGGTTGGAGAGGGACTCGAACATGGCCACACGGATGCGCCCCAGCGTCTCAGGCGCAAACCCTTATGGTAGAGGAAGTACGCGGAATGGTCAACTGACCGGCGCTCGTCCCCGGCATTCGTCCCAGAAGTGAACCGGCGGCAACCCGCCAACGTCTCACCGGGGAACATTCACCCTCGGCTTCCCCGGGAGGAGACGTGATCCAGGGAAACGTGGCTTCGTTGTTCGCCGCCGCTGTGCTGGCCGCTCTGCCCGCATACGCACAGACGGGACCGGCAGGCACGCTGCGCGTCACCGTCGTCGATCCGAGCAACGCCGTGGTCATCGGCGCCACGGTCGGCGTGACCGGCGCGGAGCCGGCGACCAGCGCCGTGAAAGTCGAGCCGGTGAAGAGCGGCGAAGGGGGCGTGGCGGCAATACCCAACCTGCCCCCCGGGCGCTACACGGTGCAGGCGGAGTTCCCCGGCTTCGAGACGCGGACCCTGCCGGACGTGCGGATCCGGCCGGGCGAGAACCGGCAGGTTGCGGTCCTCCAGATCTCCAGGCTGGAACAGACGGTCTCGGTGGGGCGCGACAAGCAGGAGGCGGCCGCGGACCCGCGCATGTCGTTCGGCACGACGCTGACGCGCGAGCAGATCGAGCAGTTGTCGGACGATCCGCAGACGCTGCAGCAGCAGCTCCAGGAGATGGCCGGGCCCGGCGCGGTCATCCGCGTCGACGGCTTCGACGGCAGCCCGCTGCCGGCCAAGGCGCAGATCCGATCGATCCGCATCTCGCGCGATCAGTTCGCGGCGGAGTTCCACACTGCCGGCGGCGTGTCGATCGAGATCATCACGCAACCGGGTCTCGGCCCCATCCGCTACAACATGAACACCCGCATGCGCGGCGGCGGCCTCAGCGCGCGGAGTCCGTTCGTGCCGGTCAAGGGACCTGAAGGCAACGTCGGCTACGGCTTCGGTCTCGGCGGCGCGCTGATCAAGGACAAGAGCTCGTTCAACGTCAACGTGTTCGGGCAGGACGCCTACGACACGCCGAACGTGAACGTCGCCCTGCCGGGCGGCGGCATCCAGTCCGAGGCCCTGAATCTGCGCAAGCCCAGCGAGAACGTGTTCGTCAACGGCCAGATGGACTACGCGCTGACCGTCGATCAGACGCTCCGCTTCGGCTACAACCTGACGCGGTTCTACAACGAGAACCTCGGCGTCGGCGGCTACGACCAGCGGGAGCGGGCATTCACCAGCGAGAACATGCAGCACAACTTCCGCGTGCAGCACTACGGGCCGATCGGGCGCCGCATGTTCTCGCGCTCGCGGCTGCAGGTGTTCGCGGCGGACACGGAGACCCGGTCCGTGTCGGATGCGCCGACGGTTCGCGTCAACGACGCGTTCACGTCCGGCGGCGCGCAGGTCACCGGCGGCGATCACGCGCGCCGCCTCAACGTCGGGTCGGATCTCGACTACGTCCGCGGACGCAACTCGTGGCGCGCCGGCATGGCGCTCGACGCCGCCTGGACCCGTTCGGACTCGCAGTCGAACTATCTCGGGACCTACACCTTCGACAACCTCGACGCCTTCAATGCCGGACGGCCGAGCAACTACACCCGGCGCATCGGCGATCCCAACCTGTCGTACCGCATGTTCCAGGCGGCCTTCTACCTGCAGGACGATTTCCGGCCGGTGAAGAACCTGACGCTCAGCGCGGGCGTCCGCTACGAGGTGCAGACGCACGTCAAGGACCGGCTGAATCTCGGCCCGCGCGCCGGGTTCACCTGGGCCCCCTTCAAGAACGGGCGGACCACGCTGCGCGGCAGCGCCGGCATCTTCTACGACTGGCTGGCCAACGGCATCTACGAGCAGGCGCTGCGCATCGACGGGCTGCGGCAGCAGGAGCTCAACATCCTCAATCCGTCGTTCCCGGATCCCGGCAGCGTCGGCCTGATTCCGCCGATCAACCGCTACCTGCTCGGCGACGAGTACCGCATGCCGCGCACGACCCGCTTCAGCGGCGGCGTCGATCAGCAGATCGGGACGGCGCGCGTCTCCGGGACCTACAGCTATCAGCGCGGGGCGCGGCTCGCGCGCGGCCTCAATCTCAACGCGCCGGTCGACGGCGTCCGGCCCGACCCCGCGTTCCGCAACATCGTGGAGGTCGTATCGGACGCGTCGTCGTGGCAGCACCAGCTGCAGGTCGACGGCAGCCTGAATCCGGGAGCGCTCCTCCCGGCGTTCAAGGGACCGCTGGTCAGCTGGAAACGGACGACGGTGTTCGTCAACTACACGCTGGCGAGGCTCGAGAACAACTCGGACGGTCCCTTCGCCATTCCCGCGACCGGCAGCCTCGCGCTCGAACGCGGGCCGGCCGGCAACGACATCCGCCAGCGGGTCAACCTGGCGTTCAACAATCAGGTCATCAGAAACGTCCTGATGGGCGTGAACCTGAATGCCGCGAGCGCGGACCCCTACGCGCTCCTCACCGGCCGCGACGACAACGGCGACGGCGTGTTCAACGATCGTCCCGCCGGCTCGGTCCGCAACAGCCTGCGTGCGCGTGGACAGGTGACGATGAACGCGTTCCTCGGCTATCAGTTCGCGTTCGGCCGCAGCGCCCCGCAGCCGCCCGGCGTCGGGGTGTTCGGCGGCGGCAATTCCGCCCAGGTGCGCACGTTCGACGTCGGCGCGGCGCGCTACCGCCTCGGGATCTTCATGAACATGTTCAACCTGCTGAACCGGGCGAACTACCTGGGGTACAGCGGAACGATGACGTCGCCGTTCTTCGGCCGCGCGACGACGGTGCGCGACATGCGGAAGATCGACTTCGGGCTGAACCTGCAGTTTTGATCCGCTTCGCCGCGGCTCCTCTCAGTCGAGGAATCGTCGCTTCAGCTCGGGCGTCGGGACCATGCAGACATCCCGGCGCCCGAACCAGTGGTAGCGGCGCGCGGCGATGAAGTCGTACACGCCGTCGCGGATGAACCGCGGCACCACCACCAGTCCATACGCCAGCCGCCACGGCAGCGTGAGGCGCCGCGCGATGCGCAGCGCCGCGTCGGATCGGAAATAGACCGCGCCGTTCTCGACGAGGACGAGGCTGTCGGGCGGCGCGGTGACGCCGGCCTCGCGGAGCACGCGGGCGGCCGAGTCCGAGGAGAGCGCGCCGAAGCGGAAGCGCGCGGCGGGATCCCGCGCGATGACGAACCGAACGAAGGCGTTGCACAGGTTGCAGACGCCGTCGAACAGGATCCGAGGGGCGTCGCCCTCCGCGCGGCTCGCTCGCTGCGCCGGCTCGCGCATCACACGCCGCGCAGTTTGTGCCCGAGCTTTTCTTTCTTGGTCTTCAGGTAGCGCAGCGTCGTCGCCGAGGCGGGGATCTCGAGCGGGAGCCACTCGGCGACCGAGAGGCCGTACCCTTCGAGCCCGACCAGCTTGCGCGGATTGTTGGAGAGCAGGCGCATCGACTTGACGCCGAGGTCCTTGAGGATCTGCACGCCGATGCCGTAGTCGCGCTGGTCCGGCTTGAAGCCGAGCCGCTCGTTGGCTTCGACGGTGTCGAGCCCCTGCTCCTGCAGCTCGTAGGCCTTGATCTTGTTGGCGAGCCCGATGCCGCGCCCTTCCTGATTGAGATACAGCAGCACGCCCCGGCCCTCGCGCTCGATGCGGGTCATCGCGGCGTCGAGCTGGGGACCGCAGTCGCAGCGCGCCGAATGGAAGACGTCGCCGGTGAGGCAGCGCGAGTGGACGCGGACCATCACGTTCTCGCCGTCGCCGATCTCTCCCTTGACCAGCGCGACGTGGGTCTCCTTGTCGATGATGCTCTCGAACGCGATCACGCGGAATTCGCCGTGCTCGGTGGGCAGGGCGGCGGAGGCGACGCGCCGCACCAGCGCCTCGGTCTTGACGCGATAGTTGATCAGGTCGGCGATGGTGATCATCGGCAGCTTGTGCCGCCGCGCGAACCTGGTCAGCTCCGGCACCCGCGCCATGGTGCCGTCGACGTTGAGGATCTCGCAGATGACGCCGGCGGGATACAGTCCCGCGATGCGCGCCAGATCGACCGCCGCCTCGGTCTGCCCCGCGCGCACGAGCACCCCGCCGTTCACCGCTTTCAACGGGAACATGTGGCCGGGGCGCGCCAGATCGGCCGGGCGCGTCTTCGGGTCGATGGCGGCCAGCACCGTGGCGGCGCGATCGGCGGCCGAAATGCCCGTGCTGGTGACGTACTTGGCTTCGATCGAGACGCAGAACGCGGTCTCGAACCGCGCCGTGTTCTGCGGCACCATCTGCGGGATGTCGAGCTCCTCGAGCCGCTCCTCGGTCATCGGCATGCAGATCAGGCCGCGCCCTTCCCTGGCCATGAAGTTGATGACCTCGGGCGTCACCTTCTCGGCGGCGATCGTGAGATCCCCCTCGTTCTCGCGATCCTCGTCGTCGACCACGATGATCATGCGCCCGGCGCGGAACGCGTCGATGGCCGCTTCGATGGTCGAGAACGGAGAGTTGGGCTTTCGGGTGCTCTTCTTCATCGCCGGTTGACTTCCATCGCGCGCAGCACGTACTTGCCGATCAGATCGAACTCGAGATTGACGGCGTCGTTCGCCTTGAGCGTGCGCAGGTTCGTATGCTGCCAGGTGAACGGGATGACCTGCACGTCGAACCGCTTGTCGCCGACGCCGGCGACCGTGAGGCTGATGCCGTCCATCGCGATCGAACCCTTGCGGACGATCAGCGCGGCGTGCGACGGCGGGAACCGCACCGTGATCCACCAGCTCTCGCCGTCACGCCGGATCTCCTCGATGGTGCCGGTCGCATCGACGTGCCCCTGCACGAAATGACCGCCGAGGCGGGCGTCGGCCCGCAGCGGGCGCTCGAGGTTGACGAGCGCGCCCAGCTTGAGCGAGCCGAACGTGGACACCCGGATGGTCTCGGGCGAGACGTCCATGTGCACGCCGTCAGCGCCGGCCAGCACCACCGTCAGACACACGCCGTTGACGGCGAGCGACTCGCCCGGCGTCAGCGACGCCGCCAGGTCCGTCAGCACGCGCAGCCGGAACCCGGCCGACATCGGCTTGAGCTCGGCGACCTCGCCGGCCTGCTCAACGATCCCCGTGAACATCCGTCTCCACCACGCCTTCCACCAGCAGATCGTTCCCCAGCCAGGTCGCCCGCCGGTCGCGCAGGCCGTCCCACGCGATCCGCCCCTCGCCGAGCCACGCGACCCCGGCCTCGCCGAGCGTCCGCGGGGTGATGTACACGTGCACGGCGTCTACCACGCCCGCGTCGAGCGCGGCGCGGTGCAGGGTTCCGCCCCCCTCGAGCACGAGCGAGGCGATGCCCGCGTCGAGGAGCGCGCGCAGCGCGGTACCGAGATCGCCGGCGTTCAACGCGAGGATGCGGGCGCCGGCCGCGGTCAGATCGGCGGCCGCTCCGCCGGACGCCGCAGCCTCGCTCCCTACGATTATCACCGGCCCGGCCTCGAGCGTCGAGAGCACCCGGGCGGTGGGCGGCGTGCGCAGCCGCCGATCGAAGATGACCCTCGTCAACGGGCGCTCGCGGAAGGCGCCGCGCGCCGTCAGCAGCGGATCGTCGACCAGGATGGTCCCGGCGCCGACGGCGATCGCGTCAACTTCGGCGCGCTGCCGCTGGATCCGCCGGTTCGCGACCGGGCCGGTCAGCCGCGTCCGCACGCCCGGCCTGCCGAGCCGGCCGTCGACGCTGACCGCCGCCTTCAACGTGACGTGGGTTCGCCGGTGCCGGATGTTGGTCAGGAACACCGCGTTCTGCCGCGCCGCGGCGGCCGCCTCGACGCCGACGACGGTCTCGATCCCGTTCTCGCGGAGGTGGCGGAGTCCGCCGCCGTCCACGCGCGGATTCGGGTCCGGCATCGCGATCACCGCACGGCGGATCCCGGCGCGGGCGACGAGCGGCGCGCACGGCCCCGTCCGGCCGGTGTGCGAGCACGGCTCGAGCGTGCAATACAGCGTGGCGCCGCGCGCCCGGCCGCCGGCGTCGTCGAGCGCGACCACCTCGGCGTGCGGACCGCCCGCCGCGCGGTGCGCGCCGCGGCCGACGATCACGCCGTCCGGCGACACCACCAGCGCGCCGACCATCGGATTCGGACTGGTGCCGCCGCGCCCGCGCTCCGCGAGCGCGAGAGCCTTGCGCATCAGGCGGGCATCATCCATTGGCGATGGCCGATTGGCGAGTGGCGATCGACGGTTGGCGAGTGGCGATTGGCGATCGACGGATTGA